>JAQTNF010000004.1 GCA_028713995.1 Deltaproteobacteria bacterium
AGCCTCTGCTCCGTCTCGAAGAGCGTCCGTTGACGACTTGTCGGCTTGAACATGACCGATGATCGCAAATCGGATCATGAAAAGATATCGGAATCAGTGCCCGCGAATGACTTTCTTCTCAGGAATCCCATATGACACAAAAACGGACTGATGCCCTTGACCAATGTTTCGAGAACTTGAAGAAGCGCGTGCAGCCGAGGCCATTGCGCGCTAAAAAGGTCCCAGCATGAGCGAGCGGGCACAACCGGTGAGCAGCATCGAGGGATTCGTGGGCGCCATCCTGCGCGGCGCGGCGAAGATCCTGGGCTGCAACTCGGCGAACCTGATCGTCTTCAACACGAAGACCGGCGAGATCAGGGTGAGGGTCGGGACGCTGGCGCCCCGCAACGCCAAGCTCGCGAGCGTCGAGCGCATCTTCGGCAACACGATCCACAGGTCCGTGTTCGCCATGCGCAAGGTGGAGGACAGCCTGGTCTACGCCGCCTGGCGCGACCGGGCGATCTACGAGACCTCGTCCTTCATCGAGATGGTGGGCTCGGCCTTTCCCAGGATCCTCGGCGAGAAGGTCGACGGCCTCATCGGTGAGCTGCGCTACATCTGCGTGCCGGTCGTGCGTCCCTCGGGCATCCTCGGCGTGATGATCTTCACCAAGGAGGACGTCCAGCCCTTCGGCCGCCAGCAGCGCGAGGTGCTCCTCCAGTACGCCCAGCGCGTGGGGGAGATCATCGAGAACGAGGCCCGCAGCCGCGGCTCCGAGCTCACCCTCGAGCCTTCCGCATCGTCGCTCTGCCCGCCGCAGGCCCTTCTCCTGTTCGCCGCGGACGGGGCGCTGCTCGGCTGGTCGCCGTCCCTGCCGGTCGCAGAGCCCGGCACGGGCGATCTGGTGCGGGCCATGGCCGATGCGGCGGCCAAGCTCGCCTCGTCGGACGACGAACGCCGCGAGGTGGGGCCGCTCCCGGTCTCGTCGATCGCGGCGCTGCTCGGCACGGATCTGCGCTCCCAGGTGTGGGCCGAGCTCACGCTGATGCGCATGGGCGACGCGCGGGCGGTGCTGTGCAGCCTGGTGGACCGCCGCGCGAGATCGGAGCAGTCGATCCAGGCCCAGCTCGTGCACTTCGCGCTCGGAGAGACCGCGCCCGCGGTGCTGGTCGACCCCAAGTTCCAGATCACGTCGTGCAACGACGCCACGGAGCAGCTCACGGGGTTCGAAGGCGCGCAGCTCGTGGGCAAGCCGGTCGAGACGCTCTTTTGCGACGTGAAGGACATCCACACCATCTTGAACCACCAGTTCCTCTTCTTCTCCCACGGCTACTTCGAGGACGCGACCGTGGTCAGGCGCCGCGACGGCTCGGTGTTCCCGGCCCGCATCAAGGCCCTGCTCCTGGCCGGGGAGGAGAACGAGGTCATCGGCTTTTTGGTGCTCATCCACGACGAGTCGCAGCGCAAGGCGGCCGCGGGCCACAGCAAGGACGGCGAGCAGCAGCTCATGCGCAAGGAGCGCCTCGCGACCATGGGCGAGATGGCGGCGGCGCTGGCGCACGAGATCCGCAACCCGCTCGTCTCGATCGGCGCGACCCTCGAGACGCTGGGGCGGGACACCGAGAACCTGGGCGAGGCGGCGGCCGTCCTTGCGGTCCTGGCGCGGGAGGTCACCCGCATCGACACGATCCTGCAAGACTACCTCTCGCTCTCGGTGCGCAGGAACACGACCGCGGCGCGGGTGGACCTGCGCGAGCTCGTGGCGGACGCCTGTCGGCTCGTGGGCGGCCAGGGCGGGCACGGCGGGCCGGCCGTGGACGCGCAGGTCGACGGCGGGATCGAGGTCTTCGCGGACTACGCGGGCCTGCGCCAGGTCCTCGTCAACCTGCTGCGCAACGCGGTGGAGGCGGCGCCGGCCGGGAGCGCGGTCACGTGCCGCGTCGCGGTCGGCGAGGAGCACGTGGAGATCGGCATCGAGGACCTGGGCCGCGGCCTCGCGGTGACGGAAGAGGAGTGCTTCCAGCCTTTCTTCACGACGAAGCAGAACGGCACGGGCCTGGGGCTGACGGTGTGCCAGAAGATCGTGGAGGCCCATGGAGGGAGCGTGTCCCTCGAAAACCGGGCGCAGGGAGGCTGCCGGGCGAGCGTGACGCTCCCGCGCAGGCTGGCGAAGCGGTGAAGAAGGGCAGGACAAGCGGCGCGGACGGACAGGGCGGGGCGAAGAGCGAGCGCTTCCGCGTGCTGGTGGTGGACGACAGCGAGCTGTTCGCGCAGGCCATCGCGCGCGAGCTGCGCAGCCGCCGCATCGAGGCGGATCTGGCCTACACGGCCGGCCGGGCCCTGGAGCTGTGCCGCGCGACGCGCTACGACGCCATCCTGCTCGACCACCGGCTGCCCGACGACGACGGCATCCGCATCATCCCCCACGTCCGCAGCCTGCAACCCAAGGGCGCCCTCATCGTCATGACCGCCTACGGCCAGATCTCGTCGGCCATCCAGGCCATCCGCCTGGGCGCCGAGGACTACGTCCTCAAGGAGACGAGCATTAAGCCGATCATCGACCGCATCCGCGAGGTGGAGCGGCGCCGCGAGCTGCGCGACTCCGAGCGGGGTTGGGACGAGCACCGCAAGGGCGGTCTCACGGGCAAGAGCCCGGCCATGGTCGCCGTGCGCGAGCAGATCGAGAAGGTGGCCGCGCAACCCGACACGACCGTGCTCTTCACGGGCGAGACCGGCGTGGGCAAGGAGGTCGCGTCCCGCTACCTGCACGCCAAGTCCGCGTCCCCGGCGAGCCCCTTCCTCTCCGTCGACTGCGTCGCGCTGCCGGCCACGCTCGTCGAGAGCCTGCTCTTCGGGCACGAGAAGGGCTCGTTCACGGGCGCGCACCAGGCCAAGAAGGGCGTCTTCGAGGAGGCGGAGAACGGCACGATCCTGCTCGACGAGGTGGGCGACATGGACCTCGCGCTGCAAGGCAAGCTCCTGCGCGTCCTCGAGAGCCGCAGGTTCCAGCGCGTCGGCTCGGTGCAGGAGTACCCCGTGCGCGCGCGCGTGATTGCCGCCACGAACCGCGATCTCGCGCAGATGGCGGGAGAGGGGCGGTTCCGCTTCGACCTGTACCAGCGCCTGGCGGTCTTCCCCATCCACATCCCGTCTCTGCGCGAGCGCGCCGAGGACATCCTGCTCACGGCGATCCACTTCCTCGAGTTCTTCACGACCAAGATGCGGCTGCCGTTCGAGCCCCTGCCGACCGAGGTGGAGGAGAAGCTGCTCTCCTACGACTATCCCGGCAACGTGCGCGAGCTCAAGAACATCATCGAGCGCGCCGTCATCCTGGCCGGCTCGGGCCGCATCGAGCTTCGCCACCTGCCGGAGCGCATGATAGGGCCGCGCCCCGCGTTCCTCGCGGACGGCGCCTCGCCGCCTTCGCGCGGCGTGGACTTCATCCCGGGCGTCGACACCATGGAGACGCTCGAGGAGAAGCTCATCCACCAGGCCCTCGAACGCACGGGCGGCGCGAAGACCGAGGCCGCGAGGCTGCTCGGCCTCTCCCGCTTCCAGCTCCTGCGCCGCATGCAGAAGTACGGGATGACGACCTCGGGCGGTGAGGAGGACGAGGAGTAGATGGCCCGCCTCAGGCTTACGCTCGTGCGCCGGGTCGAGTGCGAGGTGGTGGTCGAGCGCGGCGCGGTGCGCGAGCTTGCGACCCTGTGGCGGCCCGATTGGGAGGCTGCGGCCGTGATCGGCGACGACAACGTCATCGCCCTCCACGGTGGGCGTTTACGCGATCTCCTCGCGCCGGTCGCGCGGAAGATCGCGGTCCTCGGCTTTTTGCCGGGCGAGGCGAGCAAGACCCGCGCGACAAAGGAGGATCTCGAGGATCGTCTCCTCGCGGGAGGGTTCGGCCGTCGCTCCTGCATCGTGGCCCTGGGCGGCGGGGTGTCGCTCGATCTCGCCGGCTTCGTGGCGGCCACGTACCTGCGCGGCGTGGCCCACGTCAACGTGCCCACCACGCTCACCGCCCAGGTGGATGCCGGCATCGGCGGCAAGACCGGCGTGGACACCTCCTTCGGCAAGAACCTCGTGGGCGCGTTCCATCAGCCCGTTGCCGTGGTCGTGGACCCGGAGCTCCTCGAGACCCTGCCCGCGGGGGAGCGACGCAACGGGCTCGCCGAGATGGTCAAGACCGCGGTCGTGGCGGACGAGGAGCTGTTTTCGTGGATGGAGGGCCACACCCCGGCCCTGGCCGCGCCGAATCCTCTCGACGCACACGCAATCGCCCGCTGCGTCGAGGCCAAGTGCGGCGTGGTGCGCGACGACGAGACCGAGACCGGACGGCGCGCCGTCTTGAACTTCGGGCACACGATCGGCCACGCCATCGAGAGCGCGTCGTCCTTCGCGATCCCGCACGGCGTCGCGGTGGCCATGGGCATGGTCGTGGAGGCGCGGCTCGCGGTGGCGCTCACCGGCCTGCCCGAGGAGCACGCGCGGCGCGTCGAGACGCTCATCTCGAAGCTGGGCCTCACCCCGTTCCCACGCGTCCCGTTCGAGGCCGTGCGGCCGTTCCTCGCGGCCGACAAGAAGAACAGGGCCGGCGAGGTGCGCGTGGCCCTGCCCGCGCGCATCGGGGTCATGGCCCGGACGCCAGGTGGCGAGTGGACGCACGTCGCGACGCCACAGCGGATCGAGGAGGCCTATGCGCGCCATCTGCGTTAGCGTGTCCGGGCGCACGGCCGAGGACCTCGAGCGCGCGCTCGAGGGGCATAAGCTCGCGGAGGTGAGGCTCGATCTCTGCGACGTCTCCTGCAACGACATCCGGCGAATCTTTTCGGAGCATCCTGGGCTCGTGGCCACGTGCCGCCCCGGGCGCTTCGGCGCGGCGGAGCGCAGGGAGCGCCTGCTCGCCGCGGTCGAGGCGGGTGCGGCGTACGTGGATCTGGAAGTCGACTGCGACCAGGAAGAGCGCCGCGAGATCGCGGACCGCGCCGGGGAGCGCGGGTGCCGGGTCATCGTGTCGTTCCACGACTTCGAGGGAACTCCTTCTCGAGAGGCGCTCGAGGAGATCGTCTCGCGCTGTTTCGAGGCGGGCGCGGACGTCGCCAAGATCGCCTGCCTCGCGCGCTCGCCCGCGGATGCCGCGCGTCTGCTGGGCCTGCTCGGTCACGACCGGCCGGTGCTCGCGATCGGCATGGGGCCCTTGGGAAAGATCACGCGCGTGGCGGCGCCGTTCCTCGGCAGCCCGTTCACGTTCTCGAGCCCGGCCGAGGGGAGCGAGACCGCGCCGGGCCAGATCCCGCACAAGACCCTGGCCGCCATCCTGAGGGAGATCGATCGTGCCTAAGCCGATCGCGTTCGCGGTTGCGGGCGCCCCGGTGCTGCACAGCGCGAGCCCGCGGCTCTTCCGGGCCGCCTTTGCCGGTGCCGGAATGGACGCCGCGTACACGAGGCTCTCGGTTTCGAGCGCGCAGGAGGCGGTCCGGCTCGCGCGCGCCATCGGGCTGCGCGGCCTGAACGTGACCGCGCCGTTCAAGGAGGATATGGCCCGGCTATGCGATTCCCTCGATGCGGCGGCCGCGGCCGTGGGCGCGGTCAACACGGTCCTCGTGGACGAGCTCGGGCTGCGCGGCTTCAACACGGACGGCGAGGGCACGGTGGGCGCCCTGCGCGCGGCCGGGATCGAACCGACGGGAAAGACGGTCGTGGTCCTGAGCGCGGGCGGAGCGGCCAAAGCCGCCGCGTATGCCCTGGTCAATGCCGGGGCCGCACGCGTGACCATCCTCGCCAGGGATGCGGCCAAGGCGCGGGCCGCAGCCGCGGCGACCGGGAGCGACGCCGGCCCGCTCAACGAGGCGGCGCGACGGATCCAAGGAGCGGATATCCTGGTCTCGTGCCTGCCGCCGCACGCATCGCGGGCGGCTTCGGACTGCCTGCGTCCGGGGCTCGGGGTGCTCGACGCGAACTACCACGCTCCCGGGCTCTCCCTCGAGGCGACGGCGCGCGGATGCGTGGTGGCCCGCGGCGGCGACTGGCTCGTGCGGCAGGCCGAGCGCGCCTTTGGCATCTTCATGGGCATCGAAGCGCCCGCGGGCGCGATGGCCGCGGCCTTCGACAAGCCTTTCCCGGCGTTCGCGGGGCCGGCCCTCGTGGGTTTCAGCGGCTCAGGCAAGAGCGCCGTCGGCCCGCTCCTCGCGGCGCTGCTCGGGATGGAGCTTCGGGACACGGACGCGCTCGCGGAGGCCGCGACCGGCGCGACCGTGCGCGAGATCTTCGAACAACGTGGCGAGGCGGAATTCCGTTGCCTGGAGCGAAAGGCCGTGGCGCGGGCCGTGGGCGGAAAGGCGGTCGTGGCCCTGGGCGGCGGTGCCCTGCTCGATGCCGAAACCCTGGCGCTTGTGACCTCGACCTGTCTCACCGTATGGTTGTGGGCCGACCCCGGGATCGCCGGACGCCGGGCCGCGGGAGGCTCGCGCCCCCTGCTCGACCACGGGGCAAACGCGACGGCGCTGCTCGAGGAGCGCATGCCCGGCTACCTGCGCGCGGCGGAGCTGGTGGTCGCGACCGACGGGGACGCGCCGGAGGCTGTCGCAAAGAGGATTGAGGATGAGGTTCGTCGAGCCTTCACGGGTTGAAGGACGCCTGCCGGCGCCGCCCTCCAAGAGCGCCATGCAACGGCTCGTGGCCGCGGCGTCGCTCGCCGACGGCGTGACGACCATCGACAACCCGTCCAGGTGCGAGGACTCGCTCGCGACAATTGGAATCGCGGCCGCCCTCGGCGCGCGGATCGACGCCAGGGCCGACAGGGTGACCATCGAAGGGGGGCGGCTCGAGGAGCCGCGCGGCGCGCTCGACTGCGGCGAATCGGGCCTCGGCCTGCGCATGTTCACGGCCATCGCCGCGCTCGGTCGCGAGGAGGTCGTGCTCTTTGGGCACGGCTCGCTGCTCGCGAGACCCGTGGCCATGATGGAGGGGCCGCTCACGGCCCTCGGCGTGGCCTGCCGCACGCGGGGCGGATTGCCGCCTGTCTCGGTGCGCGGTCCCATGCGCGGCGGCCGCATCGAGGTGGACGGCTCCGCGAGCTCACAGTTCCTCTCCGGCCTGATCCTGGCCCTGCCGAGGTGCGAGGCCGACTCCGAGATCCGCGTGACGCGCCTGCGCAGCGCGCCCTACGCGCGGATGACCCTTTCCGTGGCTCGGCAATTCGGCGCCGAGATCGAGACCTCCGACGATTGCAGCCGCATCGCCGTGCGCGGCGGGCAGGGGTACCGTGCGATCGCCTGCCGGGTGGAGGGCGACTGGTCGGGCGCCGCGTTTCTTCTCGTGGCCGGGGCGCTCGCGGGCCGCGTGACCGTGACCGGGCTCGACCCGGGCTCGCTCCAGGCGGACGTCGCGATCCTGGAGGCGTTGCGCAGGGCCGGCGCGCGCGTGGAGCAGGCGGGCGAAACCGTGACGGTCGAGCGGCGCGATCTCGACGCGTTCACGTTCGACGCGACCGACTGTCCGGATCTGTTCCCGCCCGTCGCGGCCCTGGCCTGCCACTGCAGAGGGACCACGGTCGTCAAGGGAGCCACGCGGCTGCGCGGCAAGGAGAGCGACCGGGCAGCGACCCTGTCCACGGAGCTCTCCCGGATGGGGGCCCTGGTCCGGGTCGAAGGGGACGAGATGGCGATCACCGGCGGGTCATGGCGCGAGGCCACGGTCGATCCGCACGGCGATCACCGCATCGCCATGGCGTGCGCGACGGCCGCGCTGGCAACGACGAAGGGCGTGGGGATCGCGAACCCGGAATGCGTGCGCAAGTCGTACCCCGGCTTCTTCGACGACCTCGCGACCCTGGGAGGGAGGGTGAGATGAACGGGTTCGGTCGGATCTTCCGCTTGAGCATCTTCGGCGAGTCCCACGGCCCGTGCGTGGGCGTGGTGGTGGACGGGTGCCCGGCCGGGATCATCCTCGGCGACGACGCGTTCGAGGCGGACATGCGGCGCAGGCAAGGCGGGGCCCGGGGCGCCACGGCGCGGCGCGAGGCCGACGTCCCGATCGTCGAGTCTGGCGTGCATTGCGGGCGCACGACCGGCGCGCCGATCCTCATCCGCATCGCCAACACCGACGCGGACTCCGCTTCGTACGCGGACGTGGCGCGCGTCCCGCGGCCGGGGCACGCGGATCTCGTGGCCGCGCGAAAATTCGGCGGGTGGAACGATCCGCGCGGGGGCGGGCACTTCTCGGGACGGCTCACGGCAGCGCTGGTGGCAGCCGGCGTGATCGCCAAGCATATCGTGGAGCCCGTGCGGGTGCGCGCGCGGGTGCTCGAGGCGGGCGGGCGCGCGGACGCGTCGGCCGCGGCTCGGGAGGCCGCGCGAGACGGCGACTCGATCGGCGCGATCGTGGAGTGCCGGGCGAGCGGCGTGCCCCTGGGCCTGGGCGAGCCGTTCTTCGACTCGCTCGAGTCACAGGTGAGCCGCCTGGCGTTTTCCCTGGGCGGCGTGCGCGGGATCGAGTTCGGCTCGGGCTTCGCCTGCGCGCGCATGCGCGGGACCGAATGCAATGATCTCTACCTCGATGCGGAAGGCCGGACCGCCACCAATCACGCGGGCGGCGTGAACGGCGGGCTCACGAACGGCAACGAGATCGTCTTCCGCGTCGCGGTCAAGCCCACGTCCAGCATCGCGGCGAGGCAGCGCACGGTCGACCTCGAGACCGGCAGGCGCGTGTCCTTGTCGGTGGCGGGCAGGCACGACGCGTGCATCGGCTTGCGGATGCCCGTGATCCTGGAGGCCGTCCTCGCCGTCGTCCTCGCGGACTTCACTCTCCTCGATGCCCCGAGAGCCCGTGGTGGTGGCGCACCTCATGGAGCGCGGCGTTCAGCTCCGCGCCGAACAGGAAGATGAGCCACGCGGTGTAGAGCCAGATGAGGAACAGGGGCAGGATTGCGAACGCGCCATACACGCTCGAGAGCGTGCCGCCCACGTACGCCGCGTACAGGGCGAAGAGCACCTTGACGATCTCGAACAGGACGCCGGCCACGGCCGCGGACACGAGCGCGTGCCTGAGGCTCACCTTGCGGTGCGGCAAAAGCCAGTAGCACAGGAACAGGGCCGCGATCGTGAGGCCGAGCGCGCGCAGCGCGTCGACGACGACGGTGAGGCCCAGCACTTTGCCCGTGAAGTAGAGCGAGAGCCCGAGGGTGAGCGGCGCGGCCACGAGGAGGAGGACCGAGAACGCGACGCGCACGAGGAACGCGCGGCCCGAGGGCGCCCTGAAGATCTCGTTCACGGTCTTCTCCACGTTGAAGAGCAGCATGATCGACAGCACCACGAGGGTGGAGCCTCCTACGAGCCCCAGCGTGCCGGGCTTCACATTGTCGACGATCTCCTTCAGCCGGAGCGCCACGTCGTCGGCCGCGTCCGGCAGGAGGTTGTACTCGAGGAACGCCACGAGCCGGCTCTCGAACCACGACATGTCGAGCCCGGACGCGACCGCCATGGCCACGGCCAGAAGCGGCACGAGCGAGAGCAGGGTCTGGAAGGCCAGCGCCGCAGCCTGCTGCTGGCACTTGTCCTTCCACAGCCGCTGCCCCACCAGGAAGAAGAGCCTGACGGCGTAGACGAGCACGAACTCGCGCTTGGTTGTGACGAGATCCTCGGGGAAGATCGTGGACCGCGCCACGTAACGCAGCCGCCCGAACGCGCGTCCGCTAAACCACCTCATGGCGCTTGGGCTCCCCGGACGTAGGGACGCCGTTTACCCGCGTCCCTACGCCTGTCGCGGTCACTTCGGACGCCGCAGCGCAAACACGCCACCGATCAAGAGCAACACGCCGAAAACAATGATGAATGCGGCATTGAACGTGACGCAGCTCTCGTTGATCGTCGGCAGCCGGACGAAGCTCGTGGAAACGGATTCGGGGTCGATTGCGTTCCCCTGGGCGAAATCGAGGCCGCGTGCGACAAAATCCGCCGGGGGTTGCGCGAGCGTACCGCTTCCGTCAGGAAGGTCCACGGTCTCGCCGGTCTTCAAGTTCACGGCCTCTTTGAACGGTTGGGCGATGTCCGTGTAGATCCAGTCACCCTTGCGATAGCGGACACCATTCATGATGGTCCCGCTCGACTCGTTCATGCCGCAGAGCGGGCAGAAGGGGAACATGCCGCGCTTGTACTTGACGAGACCCACGCCATACTTGTCCACACTTAGGGCCTGTGTATCGTCCACTTTGAATAACGAGATATCGTGCTTGCGGTCGAACGATATCTTCGCGCCGGATGCGCTTACACCGGATGCGCCGAGCCAGTAGTACAGCGTGACGATGAGCCAAAGGCTCGCGGCGGCAACCGTGACCGTCCAGAACCACCTGGGGACGCGTGTTGTCTTCATAACCATGATGAATTGCTCCTGCCATCTCTTGGACAAAGTGTTAGCGCCGAATCAGAAGTAGTAGATCCCGTGCACGCCGTAGAAGAGCTTCCAGGGGTAGTCGGCCGCGCCCGGATCGGCCGGGAAGTTGGCGGTGCTCGAAGGCTGCGTCACGATGCTCCTGTCGTCCACGCCTCGGCAGAGGTCCTTGCCGTCCCAGTGGAAGCAGACCTCCTGGTAAAACGTGCGCACGAGGCGCAGCTCGATACCCACGCCGAGCCTGGGCAGGAGGAACACGTCCCAGCCCAGAACGATGGCCAGGAAGCCGCCGAGGTGCTCGTTGTCCCCGGTGACCGCCGTGCTGTTCGACTTGTTCAGGTGCCAGATGCCCCACACGTATCCGCCCTGCACGCCCAGGCTCGGCTCGGTGTAGATTGAACCGAGGTGCAGCGGTTGGTGGTAGCGGACGATCGGCCCGAGGAGCAGGTCGCTCCACGTGTTGTCGGTCTCCTGGTGTGAGATCATGTTCAGGTAGGCCACGTCCACGCCGACCGAGACGCGCGAGAACGGTCGCACGATGAGCCCGCCCGCGAGCCCCCACGACGTGTCCCAGGAGTTGTCCGTGCCCGTGCAGCTCGCGTAGCCCGTGCCGCCGGCCACGCAGCTGTGGCCGCCCACGGCGAGGTGCACGCCGAGATCGGTACGGAAGCCGGGATCTCCGTCGCGCACCTTCACGTCCGCAGCCAGCGCCGGAGCGCCCGCGAGCGTCGCGGCAGCGAGGAGGGCGGCCCAAAGAGGCGTGGAGCAGGCTGCCTTGTGCTTGGCTTGCATGGCGTGTTCCTAGAACCTCGCTTCCGCCACGAGGCAGAAGGTGAGGAAGGTCATGGATCCCAGGTGTCGCACGAGCGTCTCGCTGTAGTCGTACCTCTGGCCGGCCCCTCCCTCCACCTTCACGCTCGGTGCGCCGCCGTGCATGGGGACGGTGTAGAGCACGAGGAAGCCCAGGCCCAGGCGCTCCTTCCAGAAGCGCGCCAGCGCTCCCAGCTCCATGGCGGCGTACATGCCGGAATCCGAGAGCTCGAACGAGTAGAACGCCTCGTCGGCGCCGCTCCATTGCGGCTGCTCGCTCGGGGAGGTGGCCGTCACGTTGGCCGGATCGTTCTCGGCTTTCTTGGCGCGCCACTTGCCGGACGCGGCGACGTAGTGCCAGCCGAGCCCGAACCCGGCAAAGGCCTCGACGAGGGACAGGTGGATGTTGAAGCGGACCGTGGGGCGGAGGCCGATCCCGTAATAGTCGTCGATCATGGCCCCGATGTCGCGGGGCAGCGTCTTGTTGGGGTCCTCGGGCGGCGGTATGTACTCCGTTAATTCGACGTCGCGGCCCGTCATGTACTCGAAGTCGGCCACCAGCGCGAGCTTCATCAGGGGGAAGAGCTGGTAGTTGACCTCCGCGCCCACATGGACGACGGGATCGAAGGCGCGGTCGACGTCGGCGCCGCGGCCGAACATGAGCGAGTACCCGCCGAACACGGCCGCCGCGAACGCCCCCTCCTTCTCACCCTCAAAGAGCTGTGGCTCCTCGCGGGCGATCTCCCAGACCGTCGGGGGCTCCTCCTTCTTGGCGTCCTTTACCGCGTTCCCCTCGTACGTGATGGCCGGCTCCGGCCTGTGCAAGGCGTTCGTCTCGCTGTCCGTGGCCTGGGGAAGCGCCTGGGCCTGCGGCCCTGTGCCGCCCGATATTCCGCCCTGGAAGACGATGTCGAGCTCCGCGGCGCGGCACTCGGGCGGGAGCTCCTCGCCCTTGGCCTTGATCGCCGCGCACTTCGTGTCGAGCGCGGTCTTGTCGTCGGTCGCCTGGCCCTCAGCGCCCGCGGCGCTCGTTCCGAGGGCGAGGGATGCGGCCAGCGCGGCCAGGATTGGAAAAGGGAGGTTGTTCTTCGCCATGGCGACCTTTGTTGCGGAGCCGAATTGATTCTATGTACCTAAAGGATTGAAATATGGGAAGGTTGAAAGTGCACGAATTTTGGAAACTTTTCCCCCGGGCGTCCGATGATCGGGATCAACGGCGCTCCGCCGAATCGGTGCCAGTCTATTGAGAAACCCGGCAGTCCAAGCAGCGTGCCGGCAAGAAGCCCCTCCGCGACGAGCGACACGATCAGGGCGCAGAACCACGCGAACACCACGATGAGCTTCGCCACCGCAAACAGATCGTGAAGGAGGGAGGCGCCTTGCGGTTACACGGCGCTCTTGCCGGGCAGGACGAACCAGAAGCACGACCCGCGGGGCTCCACGGACTCCATGCCCACCTCGCCGCCCATGGCGAGCACGAGGTGCTTGACGATCGCGAGCCCGAGGCCCGTGCCGCCCATCTCGCGCGAGCGCCCGGGATCGGCGCGGTAGAAGCGTTCGAAGAGCCGCTCGCGGTGTTTCGGCTCCACGCCCGGACCGTCGTCGACCACTTCCACACGCACGCGGCCATCCACGGCGCGCGCCCTCACGTTCACGTGACCGTCTTCCTGCGTGTACTTGATCGCGTTGTCGAGCAGGTTGGCGAGCACCTGCTCGAGCGCCCGCGCGTCCGCGACGACCGCGAGATCGCCTGGCACCTCGCTTTCGAGCGCGATGCGCTTGTCCGCCGCCGCGCGCTCCATGGCTTCCAGGGCCCTTCGCGTCGCGTCGGCCAAGGCCACGGCGTCGGGCTTGAGCGGGTACTGGCCGGCCTCGATGCGCGAGATGTCGAGCAGGTCCGCGATGAGCCGCGTCAGGCGCTCGGCGTTGCGGTGCAGGGACTCGAGGAAGCCGCGCGCCGCCTCGGGATCACCGAGCGCGCCGTCGAGGAGCGTCTCGGCGTTGGCGCGGATCACGGCCACCGGCGTGCGAAGCTCGTGCGACACGTTGGCCACGAAGTCGCGGCGCATGGTCTCGAGGCGGCGCAGCTCGGTCACGTCGTGCATCACCACCACGGTGCCGCCCGAGGCCTTCTGGCGCGCGGACCGCGCCAGGATGCGGCGCGGCGGGAGCCCGAAGAGGTCGATCTCGGCCGAGCCCACGCGGCCTGCTCGCGACGAGGCGACCAGCTCGTGCAGCTCCGGCGCGCGCACCACCTCGAGCAGCGTGCGGCCGAGCGGCGGCCCTTCGAGGCCGAGCAGCTCGAGCGCGGCGCGGTTGACGAGCGTGATGCGGCCGGCCTCGTCGAGGGCCAGCACGGCCTCGCTCATGCCCTCGAGCACCGCCTCGAAGCGATCCCGCTCGGTCGCGAGCGCCCGCACCTGGGCCTCGAGATCTTCGGCCAGCCGGTTCAGCGACCCGGCCAGCACCCCGATCTCGTCCTTCGACGACGGAGCGACCACCTCGCGGGCTCCCCCCTCGGCCATACGGCGCGCGTACGCCACGAGCGAGCGCAGCGTGCGCACGAAGAGGTGGGAAGCGAGCGCGCTCATGAGCGCCGCGAAGACGAGGGCCACGAGCCCGGAGACGAGGAAGACGAGCCGGAGCCGCGAGATTGCCTGGTCCACTTTGGTGAGCGGAGTGGCGAGTCGCACCGTGCCGCCGCTTCGGTCCGGACCGAGCGGCAGGGCCACGTACAGCATGTCGGTCGCAAGGGTCGTGCTGTAGCGCCGTGCGACCCCGGTTCCGCGGCGATGGGCCGCCCGCACCTCCGGCCTGTCCGCGTGGTTCTCGAGGCGCCGCAGGGCCGAGGCGTCCACTTCCGAATCGCCGACCACGGTGCCGTCCGGCGCCATGATCGTGACGCGCGCCGACGTGGCGTGGCCCAGGCGATCCGCGATCGGATCCATCCTTTCGGGCGTGAGGGGCGCGCCAGAGAGCGAGATCGCCACCAGGGCGGCATGCGCCTCGCGCCGCAGGCCGTCCTCGACGGACGCCTCCATGGTTCCTTTCATCTCGTGCTCGAGGAACAAGGACAGCGCAGCGCTCACCGCGAGCACGAGCCCGAAGGACACGAGGAACAGCCGGCCGCGCACCCCGAGCCTCACGCGTCCTCCCCGTCGGGCCGCAAGCGGAAGCGGTAGCCCACGCCGCGCACGGTCTCGACGTACTCGCCCGCCGGCCCGAGCTTCTCGCGCAGGCGCTTGACGTGGGTGTCCACGGTGCGCGTGGTGATGTCGGCCTCGATGCTCCATACGTCGGCGAGCAGGGCGTCGCGCGTCTGCACGCGGCCCTTGCGCGCGAGCAGGGTGGCAAGCAGCCGGAACTCGAGCGCGGTCAGGATCGCCTCCTCGTCGCCCACCCACACGCGGTAGCCTGCCTGGTCTATGCGCAAGGAACCGAACGTGACCATCTCGGCCTCGGGCTCGGGGGGCCGGGCGCGGCGCAGGATGGCGCGCACCCGGAGCATGAGCTCGCGCACGCTGAACGGCTTCACGAGATAGTCGTCCGCGCCCACCTCGAAGCCCACCACGCGGTCGATCTCCTCGCCCTTGGCGGTCAGCATGAGCACGGACAGGCCCTTGGTGCGCTCGGCGGCGCGGATGCGACGGCACACCTCGATGCCGGACATGTCCGGGAGCATGAGGTCGAGCAGCACGAGGTCCACGTGCGGCTCCCTGTCGAGGATGGCGAGCGCCTCGTTGCCCGTGCCCGCGGCAAAGGTCCTGAAGCCCTCGCGCTCCAGGTTGTACTTGAGGATCCGGACGAGGTCCGGCTCGTCTTCCACGATGAGGATGGTCGAAGAATCCATGGTCAACTCCTACCCCGCGCAGGTGACGGGAGCGTGACACGGCGGTGAACTTCCGTCAAAGCCGGCTCAAGAATCCTTCGGCGATCAGACCGCGACCCTCGTGGGTGAGGGCAGGTCTGGTTTGCCGGAAAGACCCCGCGGAGCCCGAGAAGGGATAGCAGTCCCTTGTGACGGGCTCGCCGTGGGAGGGTGAACTCTGCGTGACGGCGGGGACGCCGGACGGGCTCAGGGCGCGAGCTCCAGGGTGACCACGCTCTGCGCCGGCAGGGTGACCTCGAAGCTGTTGGCGCCCGGGATCGTCGCGTCGGGCTGCGCCACCGGCCCGGCTTGTGACGACGTGAGCTGCCAGACGCGGGCGTGGCCGAACGCCGCCGCGTGGTCGACGTGGACTCCTGCCGTGATCGGCGCCCCGGACTTGTTGATCGCCACGATCACCATCCTGTCCGCTTCTCCCTCGTCCACGCTGGCGTAGACCGAGGTCGACTCGATGTCGTTGGTGATCGCCCGGATCGAGGTGTCGCCGAACGCGCCGCCCGCGCCGTCGTAATCGAGGTACATCCTGAACGCGGCGTAGAGGAACGACAGGTCGCTGCCCATCTCCCACACGCTGGCCTCGAACACGCCCTCGCGGCCGAAGATGCCCAGCGCGTCCGCTTCGGCCAAGGCGCCCGAGATGTGCCCCCCCGCGCCGTACCAGTACTCGGTGAAGGCGAGCTCCGTGCCCGTGTAGTGGGCCGCGATCTTCTCCTTCATGCGCGGGATGAGGCGGATGGGGCCCATGGTGGACCACTGCGTGATCCAGCTCTCCTCGGTGTACGTGTCGTCCCACAAGGAGCGCGGCGCCTGGACCCGCGCCTCGACCACGCCCGCGGTCGTCTCGTCGCCGATGATGCGGATCCCGTCCCCTTGAGCCTCCGGATACCAGTGCAGATCGAGCACGTCGATCAGGCGATGGCCGGCCGCGGTCCCGGCAGCGGACATGGCGTCGAGGTAGTAGTCGAGGAAGTCGCCGTGCGCCGTGTACTCGGCGTCGTTTTGCAGGTTCACGTAGCCGCTCCATCCGTAGCTTACGAACCCGAAGACGCGCGCGCCGGGAAGCACGGACTTGATGGCGTCGGCGTAGTCCGTGTTGTCCTGCACCAGCTCCTCGTAGGTGGCCGGATCCGGGTGGACCTCGACGTGCGTGCTCATCCAGAGATCCGGCTCGTTGTCGAGGGCGAAGAAGAGGGTGTTCACGGGATCCGTCTCGGCGCCCGGGAACGTGTGGGAGAGCCAGCTTGCGAACTCGTCCTCATACACGTGCCCGTCCCCGGTGTCCGGGGTCAGGCTGAAGGCCGATCCCTTGACCGGCGCCGAGATCTCGAACCGGGCCATGTCCGGCGGGCTCGACACGTCCACGGGGCCGTCCTTGTCCGCGGACACGAGGCCCTGGATCGGCACGGTGACGATCGCCGCGGCGCCCGCGTCGAACGCGGCCTTCACCTTCGACCTGACGGCTTCGCCCGCCACGTCGCCGCCGCCCAGGTAGTCGTCGTTGCTGTAGTTCCAGTCGGCTCCGGCGTTGGAGGCGTTGGTCTCCCAGTTGTACGCGGTCCAGCGGTTGCCGCCGAGCCGGCCGAGCGTGAGATGCGCGCTCCGGCCCGCCCAGTCGGGCTGGTTGGTGCCGTAGATGTAGCGCGAGATGGGATGGACGTTCGCACCCGGGTCGATGGTGAAACAGACCTCGGCCGCGCAGTCGTAGCCCGTGTCCGTATCGGCGTCGGCGTCGGCGTCGGTGTCGGCGTCCGTGTCGCCGTCCGTGTTTCCGCCCGTGCCGCCGTCGCCGTCGCTGTCGTCGGACGAACCGTTGCCGGAACAGGCGGTCGCCAGCGCGAGGAGCGCGGCCAGGACGAAAAGTGCGCGTGTCACGATCGTTTCTCCATTCTCTCGGCCTTGCAATGAGTGTCGGCGTTGATCATGTCGGGAAGATATTCCTCGACCAGCAGCTCGAGAATGTCCCGATTCCTGTCCCACTCCTTCGGATCGGAGCTCCGCGTGACCTCGCGCATCTTTCCCGAGTCGTCCTCTATGGACAGCCCGGCGAGCTCATAACCGTTCTCGGACACCATCGTGACCTCGGGCGAGTCGGCGGCGAGATATCCCCTGCGAAGGATGTAGCGGGACGTGACGAGCCTGCCCGCGTCGTCACGCGTCTCCTCGTACGCGAGCGACGTGCCGCACGCGCAGAATTCCCTGGGGAAGACGAGCGTGGACGTGGTTTTGTGCTCATCGACGGCGCACTTCACGGAGTAGGTCCATTCCCGGCCGCAGCCTGCAACAGGCAACACCCAAGCCGCCGCCGCGATGAGACATCCTTTCAACAGGCAGCTCCTTATGCCAACCCGCCCGATTGTCATGATTTCCCAATCATCCCCAGATGCGTATGCTGGAATGAATCGGAATACTTCAATCCGTAGCCCAAGACCCGATCCATGCTGGAGTGGCCGAAGAGGATGAGACCCGCCAGTTGCAAAGGCTGGCTGGCAAGGATGACGCCCAATACAAAGATGCCGATTTCCAGCGCCTTGTGATGGATGACGTTGTAAATGAACGCTCCCACGCGCGTTCCACCGACATATCCGAGCATGCTCAGGTCAGGGGTGAAGAAAAGCACGGGATACCACCACCAGGCGAAATCCAATCTCAAGAAGAGAAGGATGGTCAGGCCGAACATGAATAGCTCTTCGAGCTTCAGCCATTGTTTCATCGCATTATTCTTTGCAATGCGGCGCGGTGGATGACGGCCGACTGAGCAATGGTAACGCCGTTGCCCGGAGGCCTCAAGGACTATCCCCTCAAAGGGCCGCCACGACCTTGATGGCGAGAACGACCAGAGCGCCCAGGGCCGCGGTGATGGGGATGGTGAGGATCCAGGCCCACACGATGTCGCGCGCCAGCATCCAGCGCACGGCCGAAATGCGCTTGGCCGCACCAACGCCCATGATCGCCGACGAGATGACGTGCGTGGTGCTGACCGGCGCGCCGATGGCCGACGCCGTCGCGATCACCGCGGCCGCTGCGGTCTCGGCCGCGAAGCCGTTGATGGGCTGCAGCCGGATCATGTTGATGCCCATGGTCTTGATGATGCGCCATCCGCCCGCGGCCGTGCCGAACGCCATGGCCGTGGCGCACAGGATCATGACCCACACCGGCACGTTGGCGCCCATGGGGAGCGTCCCGGCGCCGATGAGCGCGAACGTGATGATGCCCATGGACTTCTGCGCGTCGTTCATGCCGTGGGTGTAGGACATGAACGCGGCGGACAGGATCTGCAGCTTGGAAAACCAGCGGTTGACGAACTGCGGCGTGGCCCACGAGAGCGCGAGAAAGAGCAGCTTCATGAACGCAAATCCCAGGAGCAGCCCCACCAGCGGCGAGGTGACGAGCGGGATGAGCACCTTGTCCACCACCCCGTCCCACTTCACGATGCCGAGGCCGGCCGTGAACGCGATGGACGAGCCGAGCAACCCGCCGATGAGCGCGTGCGACGAGCTCGACGGGATGCCGTGGTACCAGGTGATGAGGTTCCACGCGATGGCCGCGGCGAGCGTGGCGATCACCACGTACTGCGGCACCATCTTCGTCTCGACGAGGCCGCTCGAGATGGTCCTGGCCACGCCGTGGCTCATGAGCGCGCCCAGGAAGTTCAGAGCCGCGGCCATCATGATGGCCTGGCGCGGCGTGAGCACGCGCGTGGACACGGACGTGGCGATGGAGTTGGCCGTGTCGTGGAACCCGTTGATGAAGTCGAAGGCCAGGGCCAGGACCACGACCGCGACGAGGATGACGAGTGTGGAAGTATCAAGCATGCTTCACCTAGTGGAAGCTTGCGGCCGCTTTGTTAGGGAATGATGAGAGGTGCGGAAAAATCAGCGCATGTGGAGCAGGACGGCGCCGGCCTTGATGGCGAGCACCGTGAGGGCGCCCAGGATCGCGGTCACGGGGATGGTGAGGATCCAGGCCCACACGATGTCGCGCGCCAGCATCCAGCGCACGGCCGAGAGCCGCTTGGACGCGCCCACGCCCATGATCGACGATGACACCACGTGCGTGGTGCTGACCGGCGCGCCGATCCACGAGGCCGTGGCGATGACCGCCGCGGCCGTGGTCTGCGCCGCGAAACCGTTGATCGGCTGCAGCTTGATCATGGAGCACCCCATGGTCTTGATGATGCGCCAGCCGCCCGCGGCCGTGCCGAAGGACATGGCAATGGCGCACGCCAGCATGACCCACAGCGGCACGTTCGAGCCGAGCGGCAGGAGGTTCGCACCGATCAGGGCGAAGGTGATGATGCCCATGGACTTCTGCGCGTCGTTCATGCCGTGCGAGTAGGCCATGAATGCCGCGGACACGATCTGAAGCTTGGAGAACCAGCGGTTCACGAACTGCGGGCTCGCCCACGAGAGCGCGAGGAAGAGCAGCTTCATGAACGCGAAGCCCAGGAGGAACCCCACCACCGGCGAGGTGACGAGCGGGATGAGCACCTTGTCGACCACCCCGTCCCACTTCACGATGTCGAGGCCTGTCGAGAACGCGATGGCGGCGCCGAGCAGCCCGCCGATGAGCGCGTGCGACGAGCTCGACGGGATGCCGTGGTACCACGTGACGAGGTTCCACGTGATGGCGGCGATCAAGGTGGCGATCACCACGTACTCGGGCACGAGCTTGGTGTGGATGAGGCCGCTCGAGATGGTCCTGGCCACGTTGTGGCTCACGAGCGCGCCCACGAAGTTCAGCACCGCGGCCATGGCGATGGCCTGGCGCGGCGTGAGCACGCGCGTGGACACGGACGTGGCGATGGAGATGGCCGTGTCGTGGAACCCGTTGATGAAGTCGAACGCGAGGGCCAGGACCACGACCGCGCCCAGGACGACGATGGTGGAGGTGTCAAGCATGCTTCACCACCACGCCGAGGATGATGTTGGCCACATGCTCGCACGCGTCGAGGGCGCTCTCGAGGTACTCGTAGACCTCCTTCCACTTCATGACCTCGAGCGGGTCCTTCTCCTGCGTGAACAGGGCGCGCACCGCCCGGCGGTACAGCCGGTCGCCCTCGTTCTCGATGCGGTTGATCTCGATCACCCTGGGCTTGAGATCCCGGCTCTTCTTGAAGTTCTTCATCTCCTTGGTCACCGCGTGCAGCTCGGCCGTGGCCGCGACCAGGAGCCGGACCAGGTCCTTGGCCTCGTCCTTGACCGAGTGCACGTCGAACATCGTGAACAGGTGCGCGGTGGACTCGACGAGGTCGGTGATGGTGTCGAGGTCCTTGGAGATGAGGAACAGATCCTCGCGGTCCATGGGCGTGATGAACGACCTGTTGAGCCGGTCCATCATGGCGTGCACGAGCTTGTCGCCCTCATGCTCCTTCACCTCGAGCGCCTTGATCTTGGCGTCCGGGTCGTCGTAGCGCAGCACGAGCTCCTGAAGGATCACCGCGGACTCACAGGCGATCTTCGAGGCCTGCTCGAACACGTCGAAGAAGGCCGTCTCCCTCTGCGTCATGCGGAACATGAAACCGCCCTCCTCCACCCGGTTCTCCTGGGAACAGCTTGCGGGGGGTTTGTTAGGAAACGGTTAGGACGCGAAAAACAACGGCGCAGCGGGCGAGGGAGGGGGTTCGTTCGGACATGCCGACGTCATACGCGTTTACCCAGGATCTCGGCGATAATCCGGGCGAGCTCCGCCGGCCTGAACGGTTTCAGCACGATCCGTTCGGCGCCGAGCGCACGGGCCTCCTCGTCGGTCATCAGCTCCGAGTAGCCCGTCATCATCACGACCGGGAGATCGGGCCTCACCCGCTTGAGGCGCGTGAGCAGCTCGACCCCTCCCATCAGGGGCATGTTGACGTCCGTGAGCACGAGGTCCAGGTCGTGGGGCGCAAAGGCGACGGCTTCCTCGGCCGCCCGGCCGTCCGCTGCAGTCCGTACGGAGAAACCCATCGACTCGAAAGATGCGCGCGTGGACGCGAGGATCTCCGCCTCGTCGTCGACCAGGAGGATCCGCCCGCGAAAGGATTTCGACTCGGGAAGATCCCGCGCCGCGACCTCTTCCCTCGATGGCGGCGTGCACCGCGGCAGGTAGACGCGAACCGTCGACCCCTCACCGACCCGGCTGTCGATCACCACCGTACCCGAGTAGCCCTGGACGATGCCGTGCACGACCGCGAGCCCCATCCCGGTCCCTTGACCCGCGGGCTTCGTCGTGAAGAACGGGTCGAAAATCCGCGCGCGGATCCGATCATCGATCCCCTCGCCCGTGTCCGCGACCGTCAGGACACAGTAAGGCCCCGCGGGCAACCCGCTGATCTGTCCACCGTCGAGATCTTCGGTTGCGAGCCCGACGTTCATCACGCCGCCGTCCCGCTGCATCGCCTGGAACGCGTTGGTGCACAGGTTGACGACGACGCGATGGAGCTGGGTCGGGTCGACCATCAGCCAGATGTCATCGCATTCGAATTGGCGCATCACGCGGATGCTCCGCGGGAGGGTCGCCTGGATCAGCTTGATGGCTTCCTTGACGACCAGGTCCGCGCGCACGGGTTTCTTCTCGCGCGACACCTGCCGCCCGAACAGCATGATCTGCGAGACGAGCTCGCTCGCACGGTCGATCCCGGCCATGATCTCGCCCATCTGCTTCTCGGCGTCGGAGCCGGGAGGAAGCTTCGCCGCGACGAGCTCACCGTACGTGTACATGTACGTGAGGATGTTATTGAAGTCGTGCGCGATGCCGCCGGCGAGCGTGCCGATCGCCTCCATCCGCTGGTTGTGCTGGATCGCCTCCTCGAGCTTGCGCCTCTCCTCGACCTGCACCACGAAGCTCTCGACGAGCTCGTTCGTCTTTCGAGCCACCTCCCGGAAATCGATCGCCACCTCCTCCGGGTCGATCCGCGCTTCGAGCCGCCCGGCGAGCACCTTGTCGACGAGCGCGTTCAGCGCATTCACGACGTTGGCGACGCCGTGTCCGAGGACGACGGAGATCGCCATGGCGAGCAGGAGGAGCATCACCAACGAGAGCGCGATGATGGCGGTGACCTTGGCGTTCAAGGCCTCGGCGATCCGGGCGTCGATTTCGGCCTCGTCGATCTCGGCGACGACCGCCCAGGTGACGCCGAAGAAGCTCACGGGCGTGAACGCGGAGAGCACCGGGATCCCCCGATAGTCCCGGATGTGCGCCGAGCTCGTCCGCCCCAAGAGCGCCGCAGCCGTTGCGTCCGTTTCGACGCCGGTCTCGCTCACGCCCCCGTGGAATGACGCGCGCACCGAGTGTCGGCGCGGATCGAGGTACGAATCGGAGCGCATCTTGAGATCCGGTCCGACGAGGTACGTTTCGCCGGTCCGGCCCATGCCCGAGCGCTCCCGCATGATGGCGTCGATCGCATCGATGGAGACCTGCACCGCAACCACACCCCGAACGCCGCCGTCTCCTTTCACCGGCGCCGCGATGAACTGCGCGGGGATCCCGCCCGACGGCGCGTAGGGCCGTGTGTCGGAGACCGCGATCACGCCGCCGACCGCAGCCGACCAGACGTCGCGCAACGGCGACTCGACGTCGCGGATCCGGATGCCGAAGTCGGGCTCCTTCGCCACCGTGAACAGCGTGAAGCCATCGTCCCGATCGATGAGGAAAACGTCATAATAGGCGCCCTTCCGGGCGAAGGTCTCGAAGAACGGCGCGTACCGCGCATGGAGCCCAAGGTACTCGGCCCCGGCTTCGAAACGCCCCCCGGATCGCCCGAGCAGAGGCGCCGAAGCAAATTCGTCATTCCGCGCGGCGAGCTCTTCGAAAGCTCCGAGCGCCTCGGCGGTGAACGGGTCGGCGGCGAGGATCTCGACCTGGCGTACGCGTTCGTCGAAGAAGCGCACGATTTGGCTCTTCTTGATGTCGCGCACCGACTCCAGGTGGCGGAACGCCTGATCGACGAGCTCCCGGCGCGCCGCCGAGTAGCTCAAGGTCGCGGCGAGCATCGACGGGATGAGCCCGGAGAACAGGAACGCCACGACGAGGAGGATCCGGATGGGGATGTTCTTCCTCACGGCGTCTCTTTCCTAGGCGCTCTTGAGCTTGAACCCCACGCCTCGTACCGTGACGAGCCGCTCGCCCTCGGCCCCGAGCTTGGCTCGCAATCCATGGATCTGGAAGTCGATGCTGCGCTCGGAAATGGCGTGATCCGCGCCGTGCACGGCGTCGATGATACTGCTGCGGCTCATCGCCGTGTCGACGTTGCGGGCGAGCGCGAGCAGAATGTGGAACTCCGTGCGGGTCAGCGGGACAATCTCGCCATTGATCCGCGCCTCGAAGGACGGGGGATCGATGGACAGAGCTCCTATCACGAGCCTTGGCTCACGCACGATGCGCCCGCTCGGCCTGCCGAGAACCAGCTTGAGCCGCGCGATGAGCACCCGTGGACGCACCGGTTTCACCACGTAGTCATCGGCAAATGATTCGAGCGCGCGGATCATGTGCTCCTCGAGGTCGCTCCCGGTGAGGACGACGATCCGGGATCGATCCGCTTCGCGCAGATGACGCAACGCTCCCGCGACCTCGAAGCCGTCCATTCCGGGCAGCATCAGGTCGAGGAGCACGAGGTCCGGCGGGCGACGGGCCGCCACGGCAATCCCCTCCTCCCCGGTCCGCGCGCGGACGACATCGAACCCTTCGCTCTCCAGAATGAATGCCAGGCTGTTCAAGAGGTTCGGTTCGTCCTCTATCAACAGGATGGTCGGCCGTTCGCTCATGGTGCCTCCCGTGGTGTTTATCTCACGAAACGCTAACGCTCGGCGAGCCGCGGGCTCATCTCTAACAAAAAACTATCCGAACCATATCGCCGTTCAAACCACGCGCCGCGCCGGCTCGGCTATCTACGTTGGGAGGACAACGCAAGTCGTCATCGCGCTTTCGACAATCAGGAGGAAACCATGCATTTCGACACCGGGAACACGGGGTTCATGTTGCTCGCCACGAGTCTCGTCATGCTCATGACGCCGGGGCTCGCGTTCTTCTACGGTGGTCTCGTAGGTCGGAAGAACGTGCTCGCCATCATGATGCAGAGCTTCGTTTCCATGGGGCTCACGACGGTCATCTGGTTCATCTGCGGCTACTCGATGTGCTTCAGCGGCGACGTCGGCGGGATCATCGGCAATTTCGACATGGCTTTCCTGCGGGGCGTCGATCTCAACAGCGCCTTCGGCAAGACCTCCACCGGACCGATTCCGCTCTTCGTCTTCATCGCCTATCAGATGATGTTCGCGATCATCACACCGGCGCTCATCACCGGCGCGTTCACCAACCGCGTCCGGTTCGGCGCCTACTTCATCTTCCTCATCGCCTGGTTGATGCTCGTCTACTTCCCGCTCGTCCACATGGTGTGGGGCGGCGGCATCCTCGCGCAGTGGGGCGTCAAGGACTTCGCGGGCGGCATCGTCGTCCACGCGAGCGCGGGCATGGCTGCCCTCGCGTCGATCCTGTTCGTGGGAAAGCGCAGCGTCTCGGATCCCGGGCTGCACAACATCCCGCTCGTGGCGCTCGGCACCGGGCTTCTGTGGTTCGGCTGGTACGGCTTCAACGCGGGCAGCGAGCTGCGCGTCGACGCGGTCACCGCCCAGGCTTTCATCAATACCGACGTGGCCGCGTCGTTCGCGGGCATCGCATGGTTGATCGTCGCGTGGACGTTGCAGAAGAAGCCGACCTTCGTCGGGCTGCTCACCGGAGCGGTCGCCGGGCTCGCGACGATCACGCCGTGCGCGGGGTTCGTCACCGTGTCGTCCTCGGTCGTCATCGGCACCATTGCCGGCGTGCTGTGCTACTTCGCGGTGACCTTGAAGACGCGCCTCGGCTGGGACGACGCGCTCGACGTCTGGGCGGTGCACGGCGTGGGCGGCATCACCGGCACGATCCTCCTCGGCGTGCTCGCGAGCGCGAGCGTCGGCGGCGTCGACGGACTCGCCAACGGCGGAGGACCGGAGCTCCTCATGAAACAGACCATCGCCGCGCTCGGCGTCGCGGTGTATGCCTTCGCGTTCACATGGCTCATGCTGTGGCTCATCAACAAGATCGTCCCCGTGCGGGTGACCGAGGAGCAGGAGGCGAACCTCGACAAGTCGCTCCACGGCGAGGTCGCGTACGACATGTGAGAAGGGCGGCCGACATGAAGAAGAACGGCATCGTTGTCACGGTTCTCGCGGCCGCGCTGTTCATGGCGCGGTCGTCCCCGGCGGCGGCGGGAACCGAGCCGGAGGAGGACGACGCGATCGGCCTGAACCTGGATCTCGGCTTCGCCTCGGCGTACGTGTTCCGGGGCTACAACGTATTCCAGGAGGACTCGCAACTCGATCAGCACATGCTGATCGCTCCTGGAATCACATGGACGATCTTCGATACCGGGCTCTCGATCGGCTACTGGGGCGCCTATCAGATCTCGGGCGAGGACATCGGCGGTCACATCCACGGGGCGCTCGGCGCGGAGCAGGATATCATCCTCGGGTACACGCTCACACTGCCCCACGACCTGAGCCTCTCGTTCGGCCTCGTCGGCTATCTGTACCCGTGGGCCGACAAGAGCGACGTCGGCGCCAAATGTCCTGTCTTCCTCGAGCCCGGCGCGGGGCTCGCGTGGGCCGGCCCGGTCGATCTCTCGCTCAAGGTCTCCTACTTCCTCGGTCTCCAGGACGAGCCTGCGATCCGCGGGTTGAGCTACCTGTACGTCAATCCGCGCGTCGGCAAGACGTTCGCGTTCGGCGAGCGCGTGAAGCTTTCCGTGGGCGTCGGCTACGGGTTCAAGCTGTGGCAGGAGGGCAACGACGGCGCGAGCAATATCCATGACGTCGCCCTCGACGTCTCCCTTCCTATCGACATCGCCTTCGGCCTGTACGTCACCCCGAGCGTCCACACCGGGTGGACCAATCTCGTCGAGAAAGGGCTCGCGGACGAGCTGTTCGTCTACGGCGGGCTCAACGTCGGTGTGAACCTATAAGAACTCCTCGTAGGGCCCTCGTAGGGCCCTGCTTGACGGCGCAGGCGGCCCGTCGCTATCGTGCGCGTGGCTTCAAGGAGGCTTTTGCCATGGCCCGCGACGCGGCGCGAAAACCCGACTGGCTCAAGGTGCGCATCCCCGGCGGCGAGCGCTTCAAGACCGTGCGCCGGGCAATCGAAGGCCACGGGCTGCACACGGTGTGCGACGAGGCGCGCTGCCCGAACCGCGGCGAGTGCTGGGACTTGGGCACGGCCACGTTCCTCATCCTCGGCGACGTGTGCACGCGCGGCTGCGCCTTTTGCGCCGTGGCACGCGGCGACGTCGGCAACCCGCCCGATCCGGACGAGCCGGCCCGCGTGGCGCGCGCCGCGACCGAGATGGGGCTCGACTACGCGGTGGTCACGTCGGTCACGCGCGACGACCTGCCGGACGGCGGCGCCTCGCTCTTCGCGGCCACGGTGCGCGCGCTCAAGACGCTCGATCGCCCGCCGCTCGTGGAGGTGCTGGTGCCCGACTACCTGGGCGCGGATCTCGACGCGGTTTTGAGCGCGCGACCCGAGGTGCTCGCGCACAACATCGAGGTCGTGGAGCGCCTCGCGCCGGCCATGCGCCACCCGCGCTTCTCGTATGTACGCTCGCTCGAGGCCCTCGCGCAGGCCGCGGGACGCGCGATCACCAAGTCGTCCATCCTGCTCGGGCTCGGCGAGACGTCGGGCGAGGTGGAGCGCGCCATGGCCGACCTGCGCGACGCGGGCGTCGCGATCCTGGTGCTCGGCCAGTACCTGCGGCCCACGGCGAAGCACGCCCCGGTCGTCGAGTACGTGGACCCCGCGCGGTTCAACGAGCTGGCCGCACTCGGGACGGACATGGGCTTTTCGTTCGTGGCGGCGAGCCCGCTCGCCCGCACGTCTTACAGGGCCGCCGAGGCGTTCGTACGCCGCGCCGCAGAAGGAAGGTGAGGAGAATGGAGACGAAATCCGCGGATCTGGTCATCCTGGGCGCCGGGCCCGGGGGTTACGTGGCCGCCATCCGGGGCGCGCAGCTCGGGCTCGAGACCATCGTGGTCGAGGACGGGCAGGTGGGCGGCGTGTGCCTGAACTGGGGCTGCATCCCGTCCAAGGCGCTCATCCACGCGGCCGACACCTTGCACGTCCTGCGGGCCGACGCGGCCGAGATGGGCATCCGCGGGGTCGAGGGCGCTTCGCTCGACGCGGGCGCCATGCAGGAGTGGAAGGGAGGCATCGTCAAGAAGCTCGTCACGGGCGTGAAGACGCTGTTCAAGGGCAACGGCGTGACGCTCGTGAACGGCCGCGGCACGCTGCTCTCTTTGACCGAGGTGGAGGTCGCGACCAAGGACGGACCGGTGCGCGTCACGGCGCGCAAAGGCGTCATCCTGGCCACGGGCGGCAGCCCCATCGACCTGCCCGCCCTGCCGCGCGACGGTGAAACGGTCATCGGCGCGAGGGAGGCCGTGTCCCTCGGCCGCATCCCGGGCCGCGTGGCGGTCATCGGCGGCGGCGTGATCGGGCTCGAGCTCGGCACGGTGCTGCGCAAGCTCGGCGCCGAGGTCACGGTCGTGGAGCTGCTCCCGACGATCCTGCCCGGCATGGATCCGGACGTGGTGTCCGCGGTGGCGCGCCGCCTGCGCCAGCTCAAGATGGAGGTGCTCACGTCGGCGCGGGCCGAGGCCGTGGAGAGGCGGGGCCAGGGCGCGGCGCTCACCGTGACGCGCGAAGGCGAAGCGCGCACGATCGAGGTGGACAAGGTGCTCGTGGCCGTGGGCATGCGGCCCGTGGCCACCGGGATCGGGCTCGAGGCGCTCGGCGTGCGCACGGACAAACGCGGGTTCGTGGAGACCGACGAACGCTGTTGCACGAGCGTGCCGGGCGTGTACGCGGTCGGCGATCTCGCGGGCCAGCCCATGCTCGCGCACAAGGCCTCGTTCGAGGGCGAGATCGCGGCCGAGGCGATCGCCGGGCACGGGGAACGAACTCGCAAGAAGGCCATCCCGTCCGCGGTGTTCACGGATCCCGAGGTCGGGAGCGTGGGCCTCACCGAGCCGGACGCCGTGGCCGCGGGGCACGAGGTCAAGGTGGGCAGGTTCTTCTTCGCCGCGTCGGGCAAGGCCATGGCGCTCCAGGAGACGGGCGGGCTCGCCAAGGTGGTGGCCGACGCGAGGACCGGCAGGATCCTGGGCGCGCACATCGCGGGCCCGCACGCGTCCGACCTGCTCGCCGAGGCGGCCCTGGCCGTGGAGCTGGGACTCGAGCCACGGCGCGTGGGCGAGATCGTGCACGCGCACCCCACGCTCTCCGAGGTGCTCTGCGAGGCCATGCTCGCGGTCACCGGCGAGGCCATCCACGCGGTCCGCAAGTGACGAGGCGCACGGTGAAGCTCGTGATCCTCGGAGGGCGAGCGCCTTACGAGGAAACGCGGCGGCAACAGCTCAAGCTCGTGGAGCAACGCAAGGCAGGGGGGCCGGACACGCTCCTTCTTCTCGAGCACGAGCCGGTCATCACTCTCGGCAGGAGCGCGGACGACAGGGGCGTGCTCGCAAGCGCGCAGGAGCTTGAGCGGCTCGGCGTCCGCGTGCACCGGGTCGAGCGCGGTGGAGAAGCCACGTACCATGGCCCGGGGCAGATCGTGGGCTACCCGGTGGTGCATCTGCCGGGCCTGGGGCTCGGCGTGCGCAAGTACGTGAGCCTGCTCGAGGAGGTCATGATCCGCGTTGCGGCGCGCTACGGCGTGACCGCGTTCCGCAAGCCCAAGCTCACGGGCGCCTTCACGGCTCAAGGCAAGCTCGGCGCCATCGGCGTGCGCGTCACGCGCGGCGTCGCGTTCCACGGCTTCGCGTTCAACGTATGCCCCGATCTCTCGCACTACCGGCTCATCGTCCCGTGCGGCCTCGTCGACACGCCCGTCGCCTCGTTGGCCTCGATCCTGGGGCGAGCCCCGTCCATGGCCGAAGCGCGCGAGGCGATCGCGGATGCGTTCGTGGCTGTCTTCGACGTCGACCTCGTGGCCAGTCCACAACGGGAGTGAATCCCGCGGCCACGATATATTGTTCCCGTCCTTGGCATAATGCGGCCGAGTGGTACGTTGATGATTATGGATGGGAGTGAATAGGGGGACGGCCGTCGTCCGTCCAAGTCGTGACGGAGGTGCGTCATGAAGCCAGTTCTAAGAACCGCGGTGCTTGTCGTCGGCGCGATCGCCGTTCTCGGGTGGTCCCCGGACGCGACGGCGCAGCTTGTCGGCAGGAGGAACGGCGGCGATCACGCGGCGCCGGTCGAGCACCGATCGCAGGGAAACCGCCTGTCGAAGGGTCGAGTCCAGCCCGCGGGCGCGCTCCGAAAGCGCAAACCCGTCGCGGCGGTGCAGCCGCCGATGGCCGTCCAGGCTCCGCAGGCGGCACAGGCTCCGCGGGCGGCACAGGCTCCGCGGGCGGCACAGGCTCCGCGGGCGACACAGGCTCCGCAGGCGGCACGGGCGTCCATGCGCGCGCCGGCGCCCATGTCCACGCCTTCAGCGGTCACCCAGCGTCCGCCCCGGCTCGCAACGCCCGTTGCGAACCGGCCGATCGTCTCGAATCCGGGCGTCGTCCGTCCCGCCCCCAGGCCGAGCCAGGCGCTCGTGCGCCCGTCCGCCGTGACGCAGCGCGTGCAGCCGACCTTCAAGCGCGGCGGCCGCGTATTTGGCCAGCAGGTGGTCGTGCGCAACAACGAGGTCCTGGTGCGGCGCTCGTACTCACACTCGCAGCGCGCGGATCGCCACCGTGGTCACGACGGCCATGAAGGCCATCACGACGAGGACCGCTACTACCATCACGAGCACTGGCACCACCACGACTACGACTGCTACGTGCACACCTGGGCCTACGGCCCCTGGTTCTGGCCCTTCTGGTACGCGCCTTTCCCGGCGCCCTGGCCCTACACCTGGGTCTGGGTGGGAGCCCCCTGGTACGCGACCTGGGGCTGGTACTGGGAGCCGTACCCGGTCTACGTCGGGCCGTCCTACTGGGTCACGGACTACGTGATGGCGCGCGAGCTGGAGGACGAGTACGCCCGGGGCTACGCGGCCGGCCAGCAGTCGGCGGGCACGCCCATCTCGCAGCCCGTGAAGGAGCAGCTGCGCACCCAGGTGGAAGCCACGGCCAAGGGGTTCGAGGCCAACGAGCCGGTCACGCTCGAGGCGGCCCTTGGCGACCCGAACCACCTCTTCGTCGTGGACACGCCGCTGTCGGTCGCGACCGCACAGAACGCGACCTGCGCGCTTTCGGGCGGCGACATCGTCAAGCCGGCCGGTGAGAGCGACCCGGACGCGGCCGTGGCCACGATGGTCGTTGTGACCGCGAAGCGCGAGAGCTGCGCGGCCGGCTCTCAGGTCACCCTCTCGTACACCGACCTCCAGGAGATGCTGAACACCTTCGGCGCCGCGGTCGACGACGGCATGAACGAGCTGCAAAAGCAGCACGGCGCGCCGGGCAAGGCCGCCGAGCAGGGCGAGACCGCCCAGTAGACGGCCGGGTCGATGTCGGTTCTGTCAATGTAGGTTCTTGACAGGCCGCGTCTTCCGCCTACACTCCGGCGCTGTGCTTGTTCCGGTTTAGCTCAGTCGGTAGAGCAAGCGGCTGTTAACCGCTGGGTCGGGGGTTCAAGTCCCTCAACCGGAGCCACGCAGGGGGGAGCCACTAACAGGTGGCTCCCCCGCTTAACGCCGCGCAGAGCGCGCGGCTTGACGATACAAGCGGAAGCCCCGTCTCGGTGAGGCGGGGCTTCCGTGTTTGTGGAGCCACGGGATCGGTGGCCGAAGCGGCTCTGTTGGTCAACGAGTCTTTCTCAGAGACGTCGGAGCCAATTCTGGTTCTTGGAGTGGAGGCTTGCCAACCCATCGAAGAATGCCACTGCCTTTGTCCGAGGGGAAACTGAACGGCGTGCTAAAATCGGTGTTGGGCCAAGGGATCGCGATCCCTCACCATGTCTGTGCGCTTGAGATTGAGTGGGCAGAAGGAAGTTCGCATGGCGAAGATCAGACATCCGAGACTGTTCTCCAAATATTTCAACATTGATCCCGCCCGTCTTGCTTCCATGGGGATCATGGATCCAGTTTTAAACGTCGATACCAAACTGTTCATCGATCCGCTGCTGCTATCAAGGAGTAGCCACCAAGCGATTGCGACTGACGCCCCGGTTAGCTTTCGTAAATACTTTGAGAATATCATCAGACTTCTGCGATCCACCCGATGCCGTGATGATGTAGCTTGGCGCGAGGTGACTAGGCGCCTCTTGATTCGAGAGGTGAAGTGGACCTGCATCGGGTACGGCGCTTCTTCTATCCGCGGCCGGCGGTCGGCACGATCTCTCACGGATCGTCTCGTTCAGACGGCGAAGGAAATAGTGGACCTTGGTATCACGGATCCTGAACTTTTCAGTCTCCTTCCTTTGATCGAGGACGGCATCGGCCCCGATCTCATCAGTGACTTGACGACCGTGGCGATTCTCAATGATCTCGCCGCGTTTACGGCGCAGATCGCCCTGCATCTTAGTATTCCGACGCGCTCCTTTACGTTCGGTGACCACGCCTACCAGTTGCCCGTAAATCCTACCGAGCGGAAGCTTGTGCCAGTACTGCTATTGCCGCGGGATATCCTAAGTGCCCTTCCAGTCGCATCGGACTGGAGTGAGGTAGCTGACGCCGCCGCGAAGACGAGCGAACTTCGGCGTCGCGTCAATCGCCTGATCGGTAATATCTGGGCGGCGAAAACACGAAAAGAGAAGGCATTTCTCCGTTCGACTGTTCTTTCGAGTAGAGAGGCATTCCAGACGTTGCTCGACACCGTGCGCCAAGCGACGACTGACCCCTACGATATTGATCGTGACACAGAGGGGCTGTTCAAGTGGCGTTCGGTCTTCCAGACTGTAGCGACCCAGTATCCATTACCGCTCTCGTTGGCTGGTCCTCCTAGTGCCATAATCGCGAAAGCCGTAGTTGATGCCATCGTGGCCCAGTTTCAGTCGCTGGTCGAGGACAAGGGTCTGTGGAAGTTGCTTTGGAATGGCAACAAGCCCCATCGGGAGAAGGTCAGTCAGATGCTGTTTTTCGCCGTCGCAGAGTCTTACTGCCAGGCGAACAATATTGATGTCACGCCTGAAGCCGATACCGGATCCGGTCCAGTTGATTTCAAGTTCTCGTCCGGGTACTCGGTCCGCATCCTGGTCGAGGTCAAGTTGTCAAACAACCCCAAGCTCATCCAGGGATACAAAGCACAGTTGGAGACATACAAAGCTTCCCAACGCCCTGTCCATGCGATCTACTTGGTCATCGATGTGGGGAAACTCGGTGACAAAGACCAGAAGCTTCTAGATGTGAAGAACGTCTGGAATTTCAGCTCGCCGGTTTCAGAGGTCATTTTCGTTGATGGCAATGTCAGGCTGTCCGCAAGCCAACGTAGGGCTTGAAAACAGGGAGATGACTTACTATTCCTTCAATTTGATGGAGTACAAGTAAGCGGACCGAGTCCTTATTCTCCAATAATGGAAGGGATGTCTTCGAAAGGCCCAATAGGTGATTCGCCGCTGACAATCCGTGCAGCTTCGTGGTGGAGGTCGACCAACACCTCCTCACGGGCGATTCTTTCAATATCAGCAGCCTCTTTAACGGCGTCAGCCTTGTCGCCTTTGAGCCAAAGCGCGTTGACAAGCAGGAGTCGTGTCCGAACCCACTGCTCCGTTGCCCGCTCCTTTTCAAACAGCGCACAGGCGTGTTCAAGACGCGCGATTGTTCGGCCGATCTGTTGTGTACGACCAACCGCCAACTCTGGGGTCGGCGGAACGAGTTTGTCGTTGATGAGCGTCTCCTGAATCATGCACAAGCAGAAGACGTACAACCCTTCTGCAACTAGAATGTCCACGTGTAGGCCATCTGCGATCTTCAGTGCCAGTTCGAAGTCTTTCTCCCACTGACGCATTTTCTCGACAAGGAGTACAGCACTTGCTGCCCTATCGTTCACCATCGCATCTGCAATCCCAATTTGCTCAGTCATTCGAAAGGTGACAACCTGTTCGCGGAAACTCCTGTTAATGGCATAATACCGTAATTCAAGCGCGATAAAGTCCGCCTGGATAGCCAGGAGAATCCATGTTCCACCGCGAACTTGAAGTCTTGTTGCTATCGACCGAGCGCTCTCTGCGTACCCATCTCCGCCATTCTTGACCCCATCAAGCCGAAGTCGCTCTAGTCTTGCATAGATCGCCGATACGCTGTCAGGATACTGAGTCTCGATCTGCGCGACCTCGTTTACGTATTTCTCATAGTCGAGAACGCCTAGCGACTTACTCAGCGTCGCAGACAGGAATGCATGGAGCGCTCGATCGGTGTCGTTTCTCAAGGTTGAGACTCCACTGCCCTTCAGCGCCTCGAAGGCAGTGCCCATCTGTGACAACAGGTAAGCTGCATAAGCTTTCGCCAGGAGTAACGTTCCGTTCAACTCTTCTGGAGGAAGCTTGTTTACTAGTCGCAAGACCTCGTCGGCTTGACCATGAGCTGCAAGCCCAAGTCCGTGATCTCCAAGGTACTCCGCGATGGTTCCATGGTCTGTAAGATCCGCTTTTGACGGATCATAGGTAAATGGTCCACTCATATAGACGCCTTGCAGGCGCATCTTGAGCCGCAGATCTTTCTCGCCCAACGCCTCCTCGATCATTCGTTCATGGATCACTTGAACCGCGGCGTGATCAAGAACGTCGTAGAAACGCACCGTGATCGAGTGCTGGGTTTGCCAAGCGGTTCCCGACTTCTCGTACTCCACCAAGACCTCCTCCGCCCATCGGTAATAGCTTGCGCCGGTGTCCCGGGCGAAGAAAACATAAATCGAGCGCGGACTATTGAGTAGGTAATTCAGATTCTTTCGATCCACAGAGTAGCTGAACGACCCATCCATATTAGTACCCTTGGTCGATGCCTTGATCTGTGCGTGGAAACGAATATTCGTGGGAGAGGTATCGTATCCCTGATTTAGGAACTGCACCTCGACCCAGAAATCCGTTCCATAGTCGATCTCGTCCTCGCGACGGATGACAAACAGAGGATCCTTGAAAAGCCTCCGAAAGGCCTCACGGCTCTCCGTCTCGCCCACATGTTCGGTGGTTCGTGTCGGGAGATCGTCAAGATGTCCCATTTCCCCTCCGTTTCTCCTTGATTCACGCATTCGAGACACTGGGAATTCCCGAAGCGTATCCCCCGCTCCCACTTCGCAGACCGAGCACCCCTTCGGCGACCAATTCCTGCTCCACCCATCGTCCCGCTTCGCGGATGGCCCGTAGTAGATCAACGCCCACCTCTGCCGGCGACATAGTGACCAGCGACCGGATCTCTTCACTCTCACTTTCCGTAAGTGGTAACCCTTCATTCACAAAACGCTGAAAGATCGCGACGTCCATCCACAACGGGTCGATGGCCAGGCCGCTTCGCCGGCGCAGGCTGCGCAGGATGAGCACGCCGAAACGATCGAGGTCTCCCCAGTGCACGATGGGCACCGAGGGCGCCGCACTGGCCAGCAGGCCGAGCAGCCGCACGACCGCCCAGTTGGCCTGTCCCTCACTCAGGAGAACTATCTCGTCTCGACCGCTTGCGCGCAGCCACTCGATGTAGTCGTTGAATGTTGTCTCGTTCTCTATGCTGACTACCCGCTCGGCGCGCATGTCTGCGACCTGAGCGTCCCGGAGGTGAAGCAACAGCAGTCTGCACGGCTCGCCGAGGTCATGGTGAGCAGATGGCGCATCGATCCTCCGTCCATGTTTCTGAAGGATGAAACGCCCGTAGCAAAGGACGTCGATCGGCGTCTCGTTGCGGAACACGCCCAGGCATTCGAGTGCGAGGCGCCTGCGGTCGCCGGGTTCTCGAAGACCCTCTGCATCCACCTTCTCGACGAGGCCGGGGACATAGCGTAGCAGGGCGTCGGCGACTCGCACGTACCGCCGGTCGCCCGCTCGCAGGCCCTTCGTCGATCCCGTGGCGCGCCGTGCGAAGTTGGCGAGACGCACAGGTTGTTCGTTCTTCTCGGCCAGCTCCATGCAACGAGCCGCTACCGCCAGCTCCCGCTCAACGCGTGCGAGCCCATCGTCGCGAGCAAGAGCGAACATCTCGCCCCGGCAGCCAGCGAGCTTCTCGGCCTCGGTCATCAGGAATGCCGCCGCGGCGCCAGCGTGTTGTGCAGCCAGTTCCGACGCCCGGCTGGCAGCCTGCTCCGCGAGACTCGCGTTCTCCGCGCGCAGGTTCCTCGGCGGGCGACCCGCTGCCGCGTACAGGACCTCGGACAGCCCCGGTGATCCTTCGCTCCGCAGCCGCTCGTCGGCTCGTGCCAGATCCAGACGAACGCACATCTCTCTGTCATTCGAAGCACGCACCGCCGCCGCCGATAGTAAACGTACCGCTGCATCACGCTCCTCGCGGCTCCCGCAGCGCAGGATCATCTGCTTTGGAAGCGCGCCGCGCGAATCGCATCGGTCGAGGATCGCGGCCATGACGGTGCGAAGGGCGCCGTCGCGGGAAAGCTGGGCGCGCAGGCTCTCGACAGGTCCCTCCTTCATCTGCGCTCCTTCCCGCTCACGCTGTCGGCCTCTGGGGCTTGGGGCTTCGCTTCAAGAGTGACGTCCTTCGCGCGCGTCACCCCCAGTACAAGGTCGGCCTCGTCCGGTTCGGCCTGTCGCTCGAAGAGGCTGGCCTGCGCCGCTGGCCGCTCCCAGTGGTAGTCGCTTACGAAGATGTCCTGCTCCGCAGTCTTCTCGATGAACAGCGTGCTCGAGGCTGCGAGCGCCGGTGTCATGCCGTCGAGCTCCGGGGTCGCGACGATGAGGTTCACCCCGGCCCGGTCGGCGAACTGCATCAGGACTTCGCGGCGCCCCGCATCGATTCCGAGAAAGGCCTCGTCGAGGAGGAGAAGGCGGAGCCTGGCGTCCGTCCGGTCGTAGAGCAGGGACGCAACGGCCAGGACGAGAAGGTAGGTCGGAACCGCCTGCTCCCCCGTCGAGCCGAAACGCAATCTCTGACGCGGAAGATCCTGGGCGGTTCCGTCGACACGGCTCTGGACCTGGAGCACATACTCGAACCACCTACGGTAGTCGAGAATCTCGGGCACCTCCCCCTCGCGTGTGTGCCGCAGCTCGTCAAGCCTGGCCTGGAAGAAATCGCGTAGCTCCTCTCGGAGCGCCGGCTGAAGCACAGATTGCTCGCGCAGGAGGTCGAGCAACCTCTGGAACTCAGGTCGCTGCCGCAGAGAGAACTGGAAGCGGCTCGTCCCAAAACGCAGATCGGAGGCGAGGCGGTTGATTCCCTGGATCGTGTCTCGCAGCTCGCGCACCTGCCCCTGGAACCGGCGCACCAGCCCTGCCATCACCACCCGTTCGAGGAGATCGCGGGTCTGGTCGTCGAGCGCCGTCTGCAGTGAGCGGACCTCCGTCTCGCGCTGCTCATAGACCTCCTCGACGGGACGACTGGCTTGATCGCGGATCTCGCGGTCGACCTCGTTGACTCGAAAAGCGTACTTCTGCCAGAGGCGCTCGTTGCGGATCCCATCCGACGAATCGAGCCACTGGAACGCGCGGGCTCTCATGCGATCCGCCTCGCCGATGAGATCCGCGACGTTCTCGGCGCGGATCTGATTGCCGCGCATGGTGCGGAAGACGTAGTCATCGAGGTCCGCGCGGTAGCGAGGCTCCACCAGAGGCAGCAGGACGTCGCTTCTCCGCTTCGCTTCCCCGGAAGACGCCTGCAGGGCCTCGGCCGCTGCCTGCTCGTCGGAAGTCCGTTCTTCTGACGCGGTCCGGGCACGGCTCGCGTCCCCGATCGCCCTCCTTTCCTCTTTCTGGGCTCGCTCCAGTTCCGCCTCCGTTCGACCGATTCGGTTTCGCAGGTCCGAGACGCCTGCGCTCGCGACAGCAGCCTGGATTTCTCCGAGGCGAGACTGGAGCCGGGAAAGCCTGTCGGTTGCCCGGGTGACCCGCTCGTCAGTTTCATGCTTCGCCGCCTCGCACTCCTTGGCTCGGCCGCGTGCGCGCTCCACCGCAGCTGCGGCACCGAGAAGCACACCGGCCCCGCACGCCCCCAGGAGCCCGAGCGCTTGGCGGCAGGCACTCGCGGTCGTACGCAGCGCCGACGCTTCGCCTTCCGCGCGCTTTGCGTCGGCAAGGAGCTGGTCTGCCTGGGCGCGAAGGCGGGTCTCTTCCTCGGCAGCCGCCCTGGCACGGGCCTCGGCACCGAGAAACCTGGGCGCCGCCGGCTCGACGCGCGAGTTGGCGCCATGTTCGTACATCAGCCCGTCCGCCCAGACGGCGCGCTCGGCATCTGCGCGCGACTCGCCTGCGACAAGGATGCGAACGTCCCCTGCCACGCGCTCGAGATAGGTCCTTGCGACCTGCGCGAGCGCGGAGTCCTCGGCATCGATCAGCACGCCCGGCAAAGACCCACTGACCGGACGCGCGACATCGCCGCCCGCAAACTCCGAGGGGTCGACCACCTCGACCCCGCCGGCGTGGGCGATGACGCGAGCGCGCGCCTCGGCGTGCTGTTCCGGCGGAACCACGATCGCGCCAAGAACGCGTGGTCCCACCATGCACTCAATACCGGAGCCGAGAAGCTCGGTTACTTCGCTTCCGAGCGCGAACAGCCGGTAGAGCGGAACCGCCCTGTCCGCGTGGATGGCCAGCTCGGACAGCAGCTCACCATAGTCGGGAAGATCCGGTAGGACCTCTGCACGCCGCCGAACCTCATCGGCCTTGCTCGATGCGGCCTCAGCCTCTGCCTGCAATCGCCTCACCTCGCGCTCGGCCACCGCCGCGCGTTCCGCAGCTTGATCGCGGGCAACTCCGAATCCGCCGCGGAGGGCAGACAGAGGTTTCTCGATTTCACCACTGCTCGGCACCGCCTCGGGCTCCAGCGCGCCGATGACGTCCACAAGATGCCCAACCGCAAGCACGGTCTGTTCATCCAGGTAGTCGCGGGCGGTCTCGGAGATGACCCGAAGCGCTTCGACAGCGTCCGCCTTGTCCCTGTCCAGTCTCCCTTCCGCTTCGGAGGCGTCCTTGTACGCCCGGTCCCGCTCAGCCTCACGTGAGACAAGGTCGGTCCTGGCGCGGGCAAGCTCTGCCTTCTCTTCTGCGACGTCGCGGTGGACCTCCTCCTCCCGTGCGAGCAGTGCTGCTCCCTCGCTCGCGCGAAGCGCGCGGAGAGCTGCGTCGCATGAAGCTACGTTGTTGGCGGCCGCCTCTCTTGCCTTCTCGGCCTGCTCGGCATCTTCCCTGGCCTTCTCGGCCTTCCCGCGGACGTCCTCGTAGATTCCCGCTGCCCGCCTCCTCGCGAACTCCGCCCCGACGAACTCGTAGCGCGCGATCTTCTCAGTCTCGCGCCTTGTTTCCTGGAGCTTGTCGATCACCAGTCGCAAAACTCCGAGCTCCGCGTCGAGATCCGCCAGATCGGAGCCAATCCCCTCGATGGCTCGAAGCGCCGAGCGGACCTCCTCGAACTCCGATTCCGCGGGTGGCGGCAGCAACCCGACGAAGAGGTCGTCGAGGTTGCGCGCCCGAGCCACCATCTCGCGGTACGCCTTGCCCGCGGTGATCAGCTCCAGGCCACGGGCATAGGCATCGCGATCCTTGAATAGGAGCTGAGCGAGCGCCGTGCGGTATCTGCCCTTGTCGAGCACGGCTCCGCGCCCCAGGCGCTCCTCGAGCTCCTGGCGGTCGAGCGGGCGGTGCCGGACAGCGCCCTTGCTGTCCATCTCTTCAGTGCACAGACCGACCTCCTCGATGGTCCGGCCGCGCGCGACGAATCCCCACACATCCGGCTGGGCATCGAGCGAGGTAACAAAGGCGCCGGCACCGAAGGTGTGGCTGGCTCCTGACCCGTCTCCGATCTCGAGGACCGCGTACATCACCGATGGTCCTCGCTGCGCCACGTCGCGCTCGAGGTCATAGCGGAGCACGATGCTCGCGAGGTTCCGTCCCGCTTCCGTCCGCGGGCCGAAGCGCGCAGCCGCGTTGAACTCCATATCGACGCCGGCCGAAAGCGCGAAGTGCACGGCGTCGAGGACCGTGGTCTTGCCGCTCTGGTTGTCGCCGACGAGGAAGAGGTTCTTGCGAACAGGCAGCGTCTCGTCCACGAAGTTGTGGAAGTTGATAAGCCGGATGCGCTGGACGTGGAAGGGATTGTTCACGGCTCCGTCTTCTCTCGCTCGGTTTCCGTGTCGGCATTGGCTGCGTTGATCTGAGTCTCGTCGGCGGAAGAGCTCCGATATGCCCGGAGCACGACGCTGCGAGCCGCCAGCGAAGGGTCGTAGCAGCGAATCCCTGGCAAGAACTCGTATAGCAAGTGCTCCGCCATCCCGGCAGGCAGCTCCTCTCCCGCCTCGATCTGCTTCTTGTCTAGCAGCCGCACGAACCGATGCCGCTCGAGCTGTTCGAACAAGGGCCGGGTCGCCTCGAAGATCCGCGCCTCCGGCGGGCATCCCTCGCCGAGCTCCTCGCGGAAGCGACGAAGGGCGAAGGTCACGAAGTCCGCCAGCAGGAACCGCAGATTACGATCCTCATCAGGCGTGACCCCCTGGCGCTGCCCCTCCTCCTCGTGGAACTCGAGCAGGAGGGCGAACAGCAAGCACTCATCCCGGCGGCGCAAGTCGAAGAGCGCGCGCTGCGACGGCCGCAGGGCCTCGTTGTACTGGCGCTCTTTGAGCAGGCGCGCGCACTGCCGGTCCACGTGGAGCCGCCAGCCGAAGTAGCCCTCGAACAGCTCGCGGAAGGCGGCTTGGTTGCGGCGCAGGAAGAAGAACAGATCGGCGTCGTCTTCCCGGTAGAAGAACGTGGACTCGGTGAGGACGTTGAGCACAGCCCGGACGCGCTCTCGTCCACGCCGGTCGAGCGCCAGAGCGTGAAGCTCCGTCCCTTCCTGCTCGGCGGGTCGTTCGTCAGCCATGGCGTGCTCCGCCTCCTGCTCGGGCGAAGAGAAGGTCCGGCGCGTCCAGGCAACCATCCGGCAAGGCGAAGCGGGCTCTGGCGGCCGGCGCCCCGTCCTTTGCGGGTCGGCTGATGCGATAGGTGAGCAGTTTCCTTGCACGTCCAGAACGAAGCTCGTGCACCTTCACCGCGTCGAGCAGCGATCTGAAGTCGCCCATCCCCTCGAAGGCGGCCTTGCCGAGAGAGGCTTGCCACCCACCCCGCAGGATCTTCTCATCCACGAATCGACCGAGTTCGAGCAACCTGAGCCGCTCGAGCGCCCGTGACTGCACCGGAGTGCCGCGCTTGTTCGAGAGGCACTCGCCTCGATGCGCCGTCCTCCTAATCTCGTAGCGTTTGGCCGGTCGCGGGAGCGAGGAGCGCTCGTCCGGCGTCCCGCAACGACGGTCCGTGACGACGTGCGCCGATGCGAACAGACCGTTGATCCAGGCGGTGACCGCCTCCACGTCGTCGTCCCCGATACGTGCCATCTCCCGAGACCGGTCGCGCAGCGTCTCGATGCGGATGTTGCGGCTGCGCACATTCTCCACGTGCTTGTGGACGCGCCGCACCACGTCCCTGGCCGAGCCATGCACGCGTTCGAGCAGCGACTCGAAGCGGCCACCGGGCGCGAAGAATGGGACCAGTTCGCCGACGATCTGGCGAACGTCGCGAACGGTGGAAGGGGCTCCGCCCCCGGCGACGAGCGGGTCCTCGCGCAGCCGACGTTCTACGTGGTCGTGGGAGCGAGCAAGGACGGCCGAGAGCGCCGGCCGCAGGAGCTTGCGCGCAGTCCGGTGCATCGTCCTCGCGCGCTCTGTCGCCTCTGCCACGTAGTCCTCGACGTACCGTTCCAGCCGGTCCACCACTTCGGCCAGAGTCTCCAGACGAAATGGGCTTACGGTGAAGCCCACGAGCGCCGCGTCGAACGCCGCCAGCTCGCGCGCGGCATCGTCGACCTTCCGGTCTACCTCCAGGCACAAATAGGCGAGGCGAAGGAGGTCGTCCGCAAGTGCAGGGTCTGGAGCATCGCCTTCGCCGGTCGGCTCCTTGGCGATCTTCTGGGCGAGTCGCAACGCCTCGGCGAGCCGCTCGCCTGCATCGCGCAGCAGGTGGCGGCCTCGGTCCGAGAGCGCGGCAAGGGCGGCGCGGGAACGGCTTTCGAGGAACTCAAGGATCGCCACGGTCTCGTCGTCGAGCCGGCAGAGGAATTTCTGCAGGCTGCGGTCGGCGAGCGTCTCGATCCGGCGCGGCTCCAGGCGCCGCGGGGCCAGGTTGCCCCAGTCCTCGAGCTGCTTGACGTCGCTCCGGAACGCATCCGGAGAGTATGGGCCCGGCTCCACCGTCGGAGCTACGCCGAGAGCCTCGATCATCAGGTCGTCGTAGTAAACCTCGATATCATGTGACCGTCGGTGGCCGAGGAGGACCCACAAGATCGCCGTGTAGGCCCGGCGCCGATCCGCGGTCAGAAAGCGCAACTTGTCGATCGGGATGGCCGCGATCAGGCTGTGCAGTTCTGCGTGCGCATCATGCATATGGCGCCTCACCGGTAGCCACCCGTTCGTCGCGCGAAAGAACGAAGCTAGGCGTTGCTCGCCACTGTTTTTGACGGTCCATTGACAATCCAGCGACTCGTGTTCGTTCTCAGTGTAAGACCTTCGAGAATAAATAGAAATTCATTCTCGTCCCTCTGCCTAGCCTCCACCAAGACTGCGAATGCGCCAAGGTCTACGCCGCTAGCTCATGTGCACCCTCCCGAAAAGGTCACCGGTCGGCTCGTAGTCAACCACTGTCTCATCACGGCGCTATCGTCATGTGGAGCCGGCCGGTTCCAGTCGCCGTATCGGGTAGTGGTTGTGCTTCCAAAGCCCGGGTCCGGCTGCTAGATTGATCGCGTCTCGATGCGGCTGACAACACACCACGTCCCCGAACCGGGGTCGCGGTGTCGGCACTTGTGGAAAGAGGCTGAAACACCATGGCCCGCTTGTCCTCACCACCCGCCTCCTCGTCCGCCGTGATCGCCCCCGGCGCCCACATCGAGTTGCGCGACGCGGTGTGGCGGGTCGTCAGCGTCGATCAGACCTCGAGCCAGCACTCCGCGTGGCGCTGCATCGGCGTTTCCGAGATCGTCCGAGACCAGGAGGCGGTGTTCCTGGAGGAGTTCGAGCCCAAGCTCCGGGTGCTCGACCCGCGCGAAACGAGGCTCGAGCAGGACCTGTCCTCTCACCACCGCGCCGGGCTCCTCTACATCGAGAGCCTGTTGCGCGATGTGCCGCCGCCCGACGACGGTCTGTATGTCGGCCCGCTGGCGGCGATGGACCTACTCCAGTACCAGCTCGACCCGGCGTGGCAGGCGCTGCAGCGCCCACGCCAGAGGATCCTGATCGCCGACGCGCCGGGCCTGGGCAAGACGCTCGAGACCGGGATCCTGCTTTCGGAGCTCATCCGCCGCGGGCGCGGCCGGCGCATCCTCGTCGCCACGGTTCAGTCGAACCTCACGCAGTTCCAGAAGGAGATGTGGTGCCGGTTCTCGATCCCGCTCGTGCGCCTCGATTCGGCGGGCCTGCAGCGGATACGGGCCGACCTTCCCACGCACCACAACCCGTTCCACCATTTTGACCGCGTGATCATCTCCATCGACACGCTCAAGCAGAACAACTGGTTCCGCACGCACCTTGAGCGCTCCTACTGGGACATCATCGTCGTCGACGAGGCGCATAACGTCGCCACGCGCGGCTCGAGCCAGTCGATGCGGGCGCGTATCGCCGATCTCCTTGCCACGCGCTGCGACAGCTTGATCCTCGTCTCGGCCACGCCGCACGACGGCAAGGCGCGCAGCTTCGCGAGCCTGATGAACATGCTCGACCCCACGGCCATCGCCGACCCGGACGACTACACCAAGGAAGACATCGGCGGCCTGTACGTCCGGCGCTTCAAGGGTGACGTCGCTGAAGAGCTCGGGAAGCGCATACCGGATCGGCGCATCAACACGGCATGGGCATCGGCGTCGTTGGCCGAGGAGCGGGCGTTCGAGACGCTGGCGAGCTTGTCGTTGTCCCGTGTCGACAAGTACCACACCGGCGAGCTCCTGTTCAAAACCACCATCGAGAAGGAGCTGTTCTCCAGTCCGGCCGCGTGCCTGTCGACGATACGCAACCGCATCCAGCGGATTGGGAAGCGCGAGGACGCGGACGATTTCGCCCAGGACGTTAAAGCGCTCGAGGCGCTCGCCGAGTACGTCCGCGCCGTGCACGAGGACGCCGGCGCGTTCAGCAAGTACGGCAAGCTGCTCGAGCTCATCCGCCACACTTGGAAGTGGAATCCGCGCAAGGCCAAGGACGACCGGATCGTCATCTTCACCGAGCGGCTCGAGACGCTCGCTTTCCTGGAGACGCACCTCGCCCATGACCTCGGTCTGGAGGAGGGGCAGTGGCACACGCTCGACGGCAGCATGTCCGACATCGAGCAGCAGGAGGTCGTCGAGGCGTTCGGCAAGGAGAAGGACCCGATCCGGCTCCTGCTCGCCACCGACGTCGCCGCCGAGGGGCTGAATCTCCACTACCTCTGCCACCGGCTCGTCCACTTCGACGTGCCGTGGTCGCTTATGAAGTTCCAGCAGCGCAACGGCCGTATCGACCGCTACGGGCAGGAGTGCGAGCCACATATCGTCTACATGCTCACCAAGACCGACCACGCGGCGATCCGCGGCGACATGCGCATCCTGGAGCTGCTCATCGAGAAGGACACGCAGGCGAACAAGAACATCGGCGACCCGTCCGCGTTCATGAACGTGTACGACATCGACGAGGAGGAGCTGATCACCGGGCGGGCCATCGAGGCGGGCCAATCGGCCGAAAAGTTCGAGGCGGAGCTCGAGGCCCGGTTCGTCGACCCGTTCGCCGTGATGCTCGGCGAGGCCACCGTGTCGCCAAGGGGCAAGGCGCCGACCCGCACGCTCTCCTCCCTGTTCGCGTCGGACTTCGACTACCTCTCCATGGCCGCTGCGCGGTTGCGCGAGACGATCAAGCTCGAATGCGAGCTGCGCCCCAACGAGAAGCTGGCCGAGCTGCGCATCCCCGACGACCTGCGGCGTCGCCTGCGCAAGCTGCCCGCCGAGGCATTCCCGGACGACGGGACGCTGCTCCTAACCTCGGACACGGCGCGCATGCAGCAGGCGCTCGCCGATGCCCGTCGCGAAGAGAACACTTGGCCCGTGCACCAGTTCCTGTGGCCGAACAGCCCGATCCTGCAGTGGGTGGGAGATCGAGTGCGCAGCGAGTTCGGTCGCCACGCAGCGCCAGTGCTCACCGTCAACGACGGGTTCAACCCGGGTGAGGTCGTCGTGATCGTTTCCGGGCTCCTGCCGAACCGGCGGGCGCAGCCGCTCGTCCACAACTGGTACGCGGTGCGCTTCGAGAAGAACAAGGTGAAGGAGGTGGAGCCATTCCGCTCCTTCCTGGAGAGGACCAGCTTCGGCCGGCGCGATCTGCCCAACGCCAAGAACGCCGTCGACATCGACGCGCTCACCCAGCTCCTGCCTATGGCAGTCGAGGTCGCGGGCAACAAGCTCGAGGAGGATCGGCGCGTGTTCATCGAGCGGACCGCCCCGCGCCTGCGCGAGGAAAAGACCCGGCTCGAGCGGCTGCGCGGCCGGCAGCTCGAGTTTGCCGAGCGCATCCTCGGCGAGCGGACGGACAGCCTCGCCACGCAGAAGCACGACAACAAGAAGCTGCACATCGAGAAGGTGTTCAGCGCCTACGAGCAGTGGGTGGTGGACGCAATGACCGTCGGCGCCGCACCGTTCATCCAGGTGGTCGCGGTGCTCGTCGCGCAGGACGGGGGGCGGCGATGATCGGCATCGGAAACGTCCAGGAGTTCTACACGAACCACTACCTGGCCGCGATCATCCACGGCGACATCCGTCCGGTCATCCAGAAATGGCTGGAGGCGTCCCGCGAGGGCGACGACCGCTCGCCCCATCGGCAGCTCGCCGGCATGCAGCAGCCGTTCTTTCGCTACCGGGACCGTCTGGGCCGCCTGAAGAACGCCGAGCCGCGGGTCGAGGCGCACGCGGAGATGCAGGCGCAGCTCCTCGACGCGCTTGGGTACACGGTGCGCCGGCTTCACCGACACGTGCCGTCCGGGCCGCTCCCGCTGTTCGGGGAATGGCGTCGCGGCGACGGGTCGCCTCTGCTCTGGTTGCTGCCGGTGGCGAGTGGTCACGATCAGCAGGGCGACGTCCTCGGCATGAAGCTCCTGCCCGAGCAACACGCCCTCGTGCCGGACAAGCCGCTGGACTTCGACCCGGGGAAGATCGGCGAGCGCTCCGTGGAAGAGCTCGTCACCGAGGCGTTCGGCCTGGAAGAGGCGCCGCGGTTCCTGCTCGTGCTCGGCGACACGGAGTGGGTGCTCGCCGACCGCGACAAGTGGGCCGAGCAGCGGATGCTCCGCTTCGACTGGGCAGAGATTCTGGGCCGCCGCGAGGACGAGGCCCTGCAGACCGCTGCGGCGATCCTTCACCGCGATTGTCTGGCGCCAGAGTCCGGGACCGCGCTCGTCGACACCCTGGACGACAGCTCCCACAAGCACGCCTTCGAGGTGAGCGAGGATCTCAAGTACGCCCTGCGCGAGTGCATAGAGCGCCTCGGCAACGAGGCGATCCGCTACCGCCGCGAGGTGAGCAAGAAGAAGGTGTTCGGCGAGGAGATCAGCGGCGCGGAGCTGTCCCGGGAGTGCCTGCGGTTCATGTACCGCATCCTCTTCTCCCTGTACGTCGAGTCGCGGCCCGAGCTCGGCTACGCGCCGACGCAGGAGGAGTCGTACCGGCTCGGGTACAGCTTCGACCGCTTGCGCGACCTCGAGACGGTCGAGCTCGAGACCCCCGAGGCGAGGAACGGCTTCTACATCCACGAGAGCTTGCAGCGGCTCTTCCAGATGATCTACGACGGCACGTCGGTCGAGGCGCAGCACGCGCTGTTCGGCGCCGACGGCAAGGCCCGCGCCGACCTCGCCGAGGACGAGTCGCTCTCGTTGCACCACACGTTCCGGATGGTGCCGCTCCGCGCGCACATCTTCGACCCGTCCCGGACGTTGTTCCTGAATCAGGTGCGCCTGCGAAACGAGGTGCTGCTCGAGGTCATCAAGCTGATGAGCCTCTCGCGGCCCCAGGGTACGGGCAAGTTCAAGCGACGCGGGCGCATCTCCTACGCCACGCTCGGCGTGAACCAGCTCGGCGCGGTGTACGAGGCGCTCCTCTCCTTCCGCGGGTTCTTCGCCGAGGAGACGCTGTATGAGGTGAAGTCCGCGGAACAGGAGGCGCCGAACCCGCTCGACGTCGCCTACTTCGTGCCCGAGGCGGACCTCAAGCGGTACTCCAAGGCGGAGCGCGTCTACGACGAGGAGACCCAGGATCTGAAGTCATACCCGCCCGGGACGTTCATCTACAGGCAGGCGGGCCGCGACCGCGAGAAGTCGGCGTCGTACTACACGCCCGAGGTGCTCACCCGCTGCCTCGTCAAATATGCGCTCAAGGAGCTGCTCGAGGACGAGAAGGGAAAGCTCAAGCTCAAGGCCGAGGAGATCCTGAAGCTCACCATCTGCGAGCCGGCGATGGGGAGCGCGGCGTTCTTGAACGAGGCGATCAACCAGCTCGCCGAGAAGTACCTCCAGGCGCGGCAACACGAGCTCGGTGAGCGCATCCCGCACGAGACGTACCAGGGCGAGCTGCAGCGCGTGAAGATGTACCTCGCCGACAACAACGTGTTCGGCGTGGACCTGAACCCGGTGGCGCTCGAGCTCGCCGAGGTGTCGCTGTGGCTGAACGCCATCTTCTCGGAGGAGACGCCGCAGGGGCGGCGCGTGTTCGTGCCGTGGTTCGGCGCCCAGCTCTCGTGCGGCAATAGCCTGGTCGGTGCGTGGCGCAAGGTGTTCCCGGCGGCGAGCGTGGATCCGGGCAAGAAGCGCGACAAGGCGGCGTGGCTCGACGCGGTGCCCGAGCGCGTTCCTCTGGGTCAGAAACGTGCGGCCGGGTCGGTGTACCACTTCCTCCTGCCGGACAACGGGATGGCGACGTACGGCGAGGGGTCGGAGGGCAAGCCGATCAAGGAGATGTGCGGCGACGCGCTCAAGGGGATTAAAAAATGGCGCGGCGAGGTGTGTGCGCCGCTCGATCCGGACGAGACTCAGGCGCTCTCCCGGCTCTCGGACGCGGTGGATCGCCTGTGGGGCAAGCACGCGGAGCTGCTCAAGAAGCTGCGCCTGCGCACCACCGACCCTCTCGCGGTGTACGGGTTCCATCACCCGCGCGCCGGCGAGCAGCCGACCACGACCGAGGAGAAGGACCGGATCTGGGCCAAGGAGATGGAGAGCGCCCAGGTGCGCGCCGCGAGCCCGTACCGCCGGCTCAAGCTCGCCATGGACTACTGGTGCGCGCTCTGGTTCTGGCCCATCGAGAAGGTGGGGCTCCTGCCCGAGCGCGACGAGTGGCTCGCGGACATGGCGCTCCTCCTCGATACAGACGTGCTCCCGCAGCTCGTGGGCGACCGGCAGCGGGATCTGTTCGCCCCGACCATGCCGTCGGAAGACGCGAAAAAGCTCGCCGACGAGGTCGGCATCGTCGACGTGGACAAGCTGATCGGGCGCTCGGAGCGGCTGAAGCTCGTGGACAAGCTGTCGCAGCGCTACCGGTTCCACCACTGGGAGCTCGAGTTCGCAGACATCTTCGCGGAGCGGGGAGGATTCGACCTGATCTTGGGGAATCCTCCGTGGATTCGCGTCGAGTGGAAAGAGGCGGGCGTGCTCGGCGATCACGACCCGGCGTTCGTGCTCAAGAAGCTCTCCGCGCCCGAAACCGCGAAGCTACGTGCCAAGGCCATCGAGGAGCACAACATCCTCTCCGACTACCTCGCCGCGCACGAAGAGTCGTCTGGTCACCAGGCGGTGTTCACATCGAAGCAGCTCTACCCGGAGCTCGTCGGTGTGAAGGCGAACCTCTACAAGTGCTTCCTGCCGGTGGCGTGGCAGGTGGGGAAACGCGATTCGGTCGCGGGTTTCCTGCACCCGGAGGGAATCTACGATGACCCAGGCGGCGGCTCTTTGCGCCGTGTAAGCTACCCGCGTCTCAGGCGGCATTTTCAATTCTCAAACGAAAAGAAGCTGTTTCCAGTAGGAAACCGAGAACGGTTCAGTATCAACGTTTACGGCCCCAAGACCCCTATTGAATTCGACCACATCGCCAATCTGCTTCTGACCACAACGATAGACGAATGCTATTCCCATGCCGGACAGGGTGCGGTTCCCGGGATAAAAACTGACGAAGATGACTGGGACCTTGCCGGTCATCGGGATCGAATCATTAGCATAGGCGAGGAGCAGCTGACCCTGTTCGCTAGGCTGTTTGATGAGGAGGGCACACCCCCTGTTGAGGCCCGGTTGCCGGCCCTTCATGCGGGCCAACTCCTCGGCGCGTTGGAAGCGTTCACCGCTGCACCACAACGCCTAAGTGACGTGGAGCGTTGCTTCCCGACGTTCCATTTCAACGAAACCTACGCGCAGCACGACGGTACTATTAAGCGTGGCACACGGTTTCCGAAAAAACCCAGCGAGTGGGTTATCTCGGGGCCACATTTTTTCGTTGGTACGCCAACCTACCAAACACCCAAGCGCGTCTGTGAGACGCATCGTGCCTATGACTCACTAGACCTCGTTAGCCTGCCCGATGACTATATGCCCCGCACCAACTACGTTCCGGCGTGCACGTCAGTCGAGTATCTGAAACGCACACCTGACGTGCCTTGGTCGAAAGAAATCGGGCCCAGGAAGGTAACGGAGTATTACCGGTTAATTGCGCCAAAGATGATAGGTCCTGCCGGAGAGCGAACCCTCCAACCTGCAGTTGCACCGCGAGACGTAGCCCACATTGAGGCGGTCTATGGTTTCATTTTCTATGATCAGAAACTGATGACACAGGCTGCTGCGACTTGGATGGGAATCACGAGCGACTTCTTGATTAAAACATTGGGGATTACCAATTTTCGCCCCAATATTGCCCGCCAGCTACCCATTATCACCGACTTCGAGCAGGAGCTCCGCCTCCGCGCGTGCGTGCTCAACTGCCTGACCACGCACTACGCCGACCTCTGGTCGCTCTGCTATGACAAGTCGTGGAAGAAGGACACCTGGGCCAAAGAAAGCGACAGCCGGCTCGACCCGAAGTTCTTCGCGAAGCTCGGCCCCACGTGGAACCGCGACTCGGCGCTCCGCTACGACTACGCCCGCCGCCAAGCGCTCGTGGAGATCGACGTGCTCGTGGCGATGGGGCTCGGCATGACGCTCGAGCAGCTCCAGACGATCTACCGGATCCAGTTCCCGGTGATGCGTGGCTACGAGAAGGACACCTGGTACGACGCGCGGGGCCGGATCGTCTTCACGAACAGTAAGGGGCTTCCCGGTGTGGGACTTCCTCGCGCCAAGGCAGCGAACCACCCGGACGGCCCGTACTGGAACGACGTGAAGGAGATGACCTCGGGCAAGGTCACGCAGGTCGTCGAGGACGACACCTTGCCCGGCGGGCCGTACGAGAAGACCATCGAGTACGTCGCCCCGTGGACCCGCTGCGACCGCGAGCGCGACTACGAAGAGGTCTGGGCGCACTTCGAGAAGAGGTTCGGGAGGAAGTACCTGTGAGCAAGAAAACGAAAACCGATCTGGGCACATGCTACATGTGCGATCAAAGAGCCACGACACGCGAGCACGTTCCGCCACAGTGTCTTTTCCCAGAGAAGAAGGACACCCCAGACGGTACTGACTATCGCATTAACCTCGTCAAAGTGCCGTCATGCGCGATCCACAACCTCAGCAAGTCCGCGGATGACGAGTACCTAATGGCGATTCTCGTCATGCCTATTGGAAACAATGATGTCGCGGTGCTTCATGCCGGTTCGAAGGTTCTGCGAGCGTTGGTTCGAAATAACGGTGCACTTGTAAAAAAAGTACTGCACAAGATTCGGCCAGTAGAAGTTGATGGTCAACCCACACTAGCCGTGAAGATTGACACCCCGCGAATCTACGCCGAACTGGAGAAGATCGGTCGAGCTCTCTATTTCAAACACTTCGGCAAAAAGTGGGTCGATCAAGTTTTCGTCGCCACGGCCTCCGCATTTTCCGAGGACCCGAACGTGAACAAGCTCGCACCAATGCTCAAGGAGCTTGACGCACGGTTGTTCGGTGGACTTCCACGCTATGGGGAAAACCCGGACGTGTTTTTCTACCAGGTCACTCCGCAGGAAGCGCTGCCCCAAGCTGCAATTCGCATGGTTTTCTACGGAGGCTTCGAGGCAGTCGTCGTAAAGAAAATGGATGTATAGGAAATGATGTTCCGGCCGAAATGCCTTCACGAGGTGTGCTGATGATCCCGTCTGCTCTTACCGCCCAGCTACAGCAGGGTCTCGCCGACTTCCTGCGTTACTCGTTCTGGTCGTCGACGCCGGGCATGGAGCACGTCATCGAGGATCTCATCGACGCACCGGGTGGCGTGACGCACGGCCCGTACCTGTCGGTGAAGCTGCCGTTCGCCAGCGGATCCAAGCGGAACTTCTTCACAGACGTGCCGCTCGGCTTCACCCCTCACGCCCACCAGGAGCGCGCGTTCGAGCGCCTTGGCGGGAAGGAGAAGCGGAGCACCCTCGTCGCCACGGGCACGGGCTCGGGCAAGACCGAGTGCTTTCTGCTCCCGATCCTCCAGCACTGCGCCGAGACCGCGAACGAGCCGGGCATCAAGGCGATCCTGATCTACCCGATGAACGCGCTCGCCACGGACCAGGCCGAGCGCATCGCGCGGCTCATCTACGACAACCCCAAGCTGCGCGGCCGGGTCACGGCCGGGCTGTACATCGGCGAGTCCAAGGGCAAGAAGCGCACGGCGGAAGAAGGGATGGGGCCGCGCCACATCGTCACCGACCGCGACGTGATGGAGAAGAGCCCGCCGCACATCCTGCTCACCAACTACAAGATGCTCGACCTCCTGATGCTCCGGCCGTGGGTGCAGGGCATCTGGCGCCACAACCGCCGCGGCGACCTTCGCTACCTCGTGGTCGATGAGCTGCACACGTTCGACGGCGCGCAGGGCACGGACCTCGCGTGCCTGATCCGGCGGCTCAAACGCCTCCTCCAGGTGGACGACGGGTCGCTTTGCTGCGTGGGTACGAGCGCCACTTTGGGCGGTGCCGGCGCTAAGAAGCAGCTCCTCGACTACGCCGGCCAGGTGTTCGGCGAGCCGTTCGACGACGGGGCGCTCATCGGCGAGTCGCGGCTCGACGCGCCCGGGTTCCTCGCCGGCGCCGATGCGACGTTCACCGACGAGCCGGACCTTTCCGACCTCGATGCGCTCGCGGCCGAACGATACGACGATTCCGAAACTTGGCTGCGCGAGCAGGTGCGTCTCTGGTTCGGCGGAGTCCATGAAACCGCGGACCCGGAGAGTTGGGCGGTGGAGCTCGGCGAGCGGCTCCGGTGCCATGCGGCGTTCCGTGCGCTCCTCGGACTGCTCGACGGGCACGTCGTCGGTCTCGGCGACGCGGTGCAGTCGCTCTCCCGGGCCCGCACCTCATGGCGCCAATCGCCGCACCTCGGTCGTGCTGCGCTGCTCAGCCTGCTCGGCCTCGTCTCTGCCGCCCGTCGCCGGGTCGAGGTCTCGCCCGGCGTCTTCGAGACGACCCGCTTCCTCGACGTCCGGATCCAGCTCTGGCAGCGGGAGATGGCGCGCATGGTCGCGACCGTGACGCAGCGGCCGAGGTTGCGGTTCTCCGACGACCTCGACAAGGAGCAGAAGCGGGAGCATCTGCCGCTCGCCCAATGTCGCGATTGCGGCGCCATGGGATGGGGCACGCGGATCGACAAGAACAAGCCGCACGTCCTGCGCTGCGAGCCGAGCGCCTTCTACTCCGCCTTCTTCCGGAACGACGACCGCGTGGTGTTCCTGTATCCGGCCGCGGCCATACCGCCGGGCGACCCGGTCTGGGAAAGCCGGAGAGTCAGAAGGGTCGATAGCAAGAACCTGGTCATCCTGCAGGACGACGAGGAGCCCGGCGGCGAGGTCGTCGAGCTCGTCGAGGTCAAGAACGTGCGACAGACCGACTCCGGGCCAGTGTTGCACCGAGACTGTCCGTTCTGCGACGCGCGGGAGAGCCTCGCCCTGCTCGGGTTCCGCGCCGCGACGCTTACGAGCGCGTACATCGATCAGATGTTCGCGTCACGCTTCAACGACGAGCGGGACAAGAAGGTGCTCGCGTTCTCGGACAGCGTACAGGACGCGGCGCACCGCGCCGGCTTCTTCAGCGCACGGACGTGGCACACGAACCTCCGTGTCGGGATCTCGCGGGTTCTGTGTGACGGCCACGACGGCGCGACCCTCGCCGAGCTCTCTGATGCATTCGTGCGGTACTGGCAGAAAAAGCTCGACCCGCAGACATGGATCGCGACGTTCCTCGCGCCCAACATGAACTGGCTCCACGACTGGGATGCCCTTCAGCGCGACGGCAAGCTCCCGGTCGGCTCGGACCTGCCAGCGCTCGTGGCGAAGCGGCTCGCGTTCGAGCTCGTCAACGAGTTCGGGCTCCAGGCGACCATCGGGCGCTCGTTGCCGCGGACAAAGGCGGCGACCGCTTACATCGACCGCGAGAAGCTCGACGAGACGTGCGCGATGCTGCTCGAACCGCTGCGAAACGAGGTGCCAGGGCTCAAGGGCGCGACCCTCGCACAGGTGAGAGCGTTCGTGCTCGGAGTCCTGCACCACCTGCGCCTGCGCGGCGGGATCCTGAGCGCCGAGATCCCGGAGGAGTACCTGAAGACGGCCGGCGACAAGACGTTCATGTTCAACATCTCGCCGCACCTGCCGTCGTTCGCGAAGACGTCGCGCATGTTCGCCTTCATCACGGATCGCCCCGGCAAGCGGCGGTTCGACTCCTGGTTCGAATCCGCGTCGAAACACTCCGGGTGGTACGAACGCTGGCTCTCCCGCTGCTTCACCCACGACGCCGCGCTCGGCGCCGACGCACCGTCCGCGTACCCACCGGCGCTCGCGGCGCTGACCGCGAAGGGGTTGCTCGCCGAAATCGAGGCCGCCAGCAAGACCCGCGTGTGGGGTATCCCGGAATCGGCGCTATGCGTGACCCGAGACGTCGTGACCGTGCACTGCGCGAAGTGCGATCACCGCCAGGTCGTCGCCCGGGTCGAGGCGGAGGACTGGTTGAGCGCTCCTTGCGCCACGGCCCGCTGCGACGGTCGCTACGAGGTCGAGGAGCAGACGCGCCCGGACTACTTCGGCCGGTTGTACGCGCACGGCGACCTGCAGCGCATCTACACCGCCGAGCACACCGGGCTCCTGACGCGCGAGGAGCGGGAGCTCGTCGAGCGCCAGTTCAAGGCGGAGACCCGCGCGACCGATGGAAATGGGGAAGAGGGCGGCGCATCGATTTCGCGGCGCCCGTGGTACCCGAACCTGCTCTCGTGCACGCCGACGCTGGAGATGGGCATCGACATCGGCGACCTGTCGTCCACGGTCCTGTGCACCGTGCCGCCGACCCAGGCGAGTTACCTGCAGCGCATCGGGCGCGCTGGCCGGCGGGAAGGCAACTCGTTCGTGCTGACCGTCGCCAACGCCCGGCCGCACGACCTCTACTTCTACGCCGCGCCCGAGGAGATGATGGAGGGGGACGTTCTGCCTCCGGGCGTGTTCCTCGACGCCTCGGCCGTGCTCGAACGCCAGCTCACCGCCTTCTGCTTCGACCGCTGGGTGGCGAGCGAGGGCGACAAGGCCGTGCTCCCGGCGCACCTCAAAGACGTGCTCTCGCGCATCGGAGATCGCGGCGGCACCCACTTCCCGCACAACCTCCTCGCCTTCATCGAACGCGAGCAGCCGACCATCCTGCGCGAGTTCGACGAGATGTTTGCCGGCCGGATCAGCCCGACGACCCGGGCGCACCTGCGCGCCTTCCTCGTCGGCGACGAGGCGAACAAGGCCGGGCTCGGGTGGCGCCTGCTCGACACGTTCGCGCGGGAGAAGAAGCAGCTCGACAGCTTCCAGGCCAAGGCGCGGCAATTGAGCGCCGAGATCAAGAAGCTCGAAGCGAGCGAGACCAAACCCCAGGACTACGAAGATCGGCTTGGCAAGCTGGAGGACGAGAAGGAGGCGCTGCAGGGGCTCATCAACGGCATCAAGGGCAGCGGCAACAGCGCGTCCGGGCATGCGCCGGGACGCCAGACGCTCGAGTTCCTCACGGACGAAGGCCTCCTGCCCAACTACGCCTTCCCGGAGACCGCGGTGCGGCTCCGGTCGGTGATCTGGCGGCGCAAGAAGCGCGTCAGCTCCCAGGGGAGCAAGTACGACACCTGGACCTACGAGTACGCGCGGTCGCCGAGCAGCGCCCTCTCGGAGTTTGCGCCGCACGCCGATTTCTACGCCGGCGGCCGGCACGTCAAAATTGACCAGGTCGACGTGACGATGTCCGAGATCGAGACGTGGCGGTTCTGCGCCGCGTGCAACCACGCCCAGCGCGACGACATCGGCGAGAAGTCGTTCTCGTGTCCGGCGTGCGGCAGCACGGCCTGGGCGGATGACGAGCAGAAGCTTCGCCTGCTCCCGCTGAAACAGGTGTTCGCGAGCGCGCCGGATCGTGAGAGCCGCATCCGGGATGAGCGTGACGAGCGGCAGCCACGCCACTTCCTGCGGCAAATCCTCGTCGACCACCACGATGTGGACCGGGAGGCTGCGTGGTCCCTCGACGAGCCATCGTTGCCGTTCGGATTCGAGCTCCTGCGGCGGGCCACGTTCCGAGAGCTCAACTTCGGCGTGAACATCGACCAGGGACCGAGGACCGACATCGCCGGGAAGAATGCGGCGCGGCCGGGATTCCGAATTTGCACGCGCTGCGGCAAGGTCCAGCCCGACCACAGCCCGTCGGAGCACGCACCCGCCTGCCCGACCAAAACGCGCGGCGAGAAGGAGTCGGTCGAGCCGTGCCTCTACCTGTATCGGGAGTTCAGCTCTGAGGCGTTGCGATTCCTGCTGCCGATGGCGGATGTCGGTACTCGGCTGCAGCTGAACTCGTTCCTCGCCGCGTTACAGCTCGGGTTGCGGGAGCGCTTCGGCGGCAGCGTCGAGCACATCAAGACGACCGTGTACTCGGAGCCCGACCGGGCGAGCTCACTGCGGCGGCAGTACCTCGTCCTGTTCGACAGCGTTCCCGGCGGCACCGGCTACGTGAAGCAGCTCGTGACCCCGCCTGCCGAGGGCGGCGTGCTCCCGATCCGCGAGGTGCTCGAGCTGGCGCGCAAGCGGATTGAGAGCTGCACGTGCTGGACCGATCCCGAACGCGACGGCTGCTACCGGTGCCTGCTCGCCTATAGGAACGCCAAGGAGATGGACGACACCTCCGCCCACGAGGCGGTGCAGCTCATCGGGAAGATCCTCTCCCGGTGGGACAAGCTCAAGCCGATCCCCTCCCTGGGCGACGTCTCGGTGAGCGGCTTGATGGACAGCGTGCTCGAGGCGCGGTTCATCGAGGCGCTGAAGCAGACCTCATACGGTGGACATCCGAACCGCGTGAAGCACGCGGTGTTCCGCCAGAAGCCCTGTTACCACCTGACCGTCGGCGAGCAGGAGTGGTACGTCGAGCCGCAGTGCGACGTCGACCACGCGGACAGCTTCGGCATCGTCTATCCCGTCGATTTCGTGCTGTGGCCCGCCGGGCACGCGACAGCCGAGAAGAGAGACCCGATTGCCGTTTTCCTCGACGGTTTCGAGTTTCACAAGGGGCGCGTCGGGCTCGACATGTCGCAGCGGCAGCGGATGCTGGCGTCCGGGTCGTGGGACGTGTGGAGCCTTACCTGGTTCGACCTCGACGAGGCGCTTGGGACGCGGCGGCCGGACAACAAGCCAGTGAACCTGGTCCATGCGAACCTCCAGGAGTTGCGGGATCGATTGCAGGCGTTCGGGCTGGGCGCGTATCGCGATTGGGGCGAGCGCCCAATCTTCGACCTGTTCCTCGCGGACATCGGCGATGTCGCTCTCGTGCCCTGGAAGCAGCTGGGCGAAGGGATGCTCGCGAGCCGGATGACGCCGGCGCAGCCCGATAGCGGAACCGTCTGGGCGGCAGCTGTGAGACAGATGGCGCCGATGCCAGTTCGACCCTTGCTCGATATCGCGACGTGCAAGTTGCAGCTCGCGGACGACGGGGCTCTCAACCCCTGGGTGTCGGTCCACGCGGTGCACGACGGCCAGAACGTGAAACTTCTCGCGCAGCTCGACGACCGTCCCGATAACCGTGAGCAACCTGGGTTCCGGGAGGCGTGGAACGGATACCTGCGGCTGTTCCAGCTCCTCCGACAGGTTCCGGGCGGCTGGTTCTTCACGCGCACCGGGAACGAAGAGTTCGACAGCGTGCCGCTCATCCAGCTCCGGAGTGGTCCCGCGGAAGGTGCGCCTTGGTCGACTCTCAACGTGGGGCGTGCGTTCGTGCCCCTGTGTGAGGAGCTCCAGAGCGCGGGCGTCGACAAGCCTGAGGTCGGTTTGGACATCCCGAATGCCGGAGGTGGCGTCTGGGCCGAGGGTGAGCTCGTCTGGGAGGATCGACGCATCGCGGTGACGGACAAGGCGCGCATCGGTGATGCCGTCGGCGAAGTGGCTTTGGGGTGGAAGGTGTTCGCGGTCGAGGATCTCGCGTCCATCGACCCACTGCTCGCAGCGTTGAAAACGGAAGGAGGCGCCTGATGCCCCCCTTGAAAGAGGCGTTCCGGGTCGCGATCTTCGACGAGTTCCTCGACGCGTTCGCGAAGATCCCGCGGGCCCAGCAGAAGAAGGTCAACAAGTTCATCCGCATGTTCCGGGAGAACCCGACGAGCGGCGCGATCAACTATGAGGGGATCTCCTCATTCAGCGACCCGAACCTCAAGACCGTGCGCATCGACCAGGCGTACCGGGCCATCGTGCTCAAGCCGGAGACCGGCAACGTGTACGTGCTCCTGTGGGTGGACAACCACGACGCGGCGATGGCGTGGGCCAAGAACAAGCGCGTCGCCATCCACCCCGAGACCGGCTCGCTGCAGGTGCTCACTGTGCACGAAGGCGAGAGGCGACCTTCGCAGCCGCCGCCGGCCGGAACCAAGGCGTTGTTCGAGAAGATCCGAGACCGCGAGCTGCTGCGGCTCGGCGTGCCGACGGAACTCCTGCCGCAGGTACGCGAGGTTCACGATCAAGAGCAGCTCGACGGGCTGGAGTCGACCCTGCCGGCCGAGGCGTATGAAGCGCTCTTCTTCCTCGCCGAGGGCGAGCCGCTCGCGGACGTCGAGGAGGCGCTCGCCGTTGCCGACGTCACGAACGTGGACGTCAACGACTTCGACGCTGCGCTCGACCGGGACGCCTCCAAGCGCCGGTTCGTGATCGTGGACAACGACGAGCTGCTCGAGTCGATGCTCGACGCGCCGATGGAGAAGTGGCGCATCTTCTTGCACCCGAACCAGCGGCAGCTCGTCAACCGGTCGTGGCCCGGACCGGTCCGCGTTCTGGGCGGCGCCGGCACCGGCAAGACCGTGGTCGCGATGCACCGGGCCGCGTACCTCGCCGAGAAGCTGTTCACGAAGATCGAGGATCGCATCCTGTTCACGACGTACACCGTGAACCTGGCGGCGGACATCGAGGCGAACCTGCGCAAGCTCATGTCTCCTGCAGCGCTGCGCCGCATCGAGGTGGTGAACCTGGATCGGTGGGTCGCCGGGCTCCTGCGACGGAGCGGATACGAGTACAAGGTGGCCTACTGGCCGACCGACAAGGGCCTCGCCGCCGCCTGGGACAAGGCGATGACGCTCGCGAACGAGGGCGCGTTCCCGAAGAACTTCTTCCGGGACGAGTGGGAGCTCGTCGTGCAGGCGCAGGGGTGCGCGCGCTGGGAGGACTACCAGGCGTCGTCGCGCTCGGGACGCAGCGTGCGGCTCTCGCGCAAGCAGCGCCAAGAGATCTGGCCGGTGTTCGAGGAGTACCGGAACCAGCTCGAGAAGCAGGGGTTGCGGGAGCCCGAAGATGCGATTCGGGACGCGACCGCGCTGGTCAAGAGCGGCAAGGCCCAGGTGAGCTACCGCGCCATCGTCGTCGACGAGGCACAGGACATGAGCACCAACGCCTTCACGCTGCTCCGGCAGATCATCCCCGAGGAGCGGGCCGACGACCTTTTCATCGTCGGCGACGGGCACCAGCGGATCTACCGCCGACAGGTCGTGCTCGGGCGCGCGGGCATCAACGTCCGCGGACGGCGCGGGCGGCGACTCCGCATCAACTACCGCACCACGGAGGAGATCCGGAGGTTCGCCGTGTCACTGCTCGAGGGCGTGCATGCCGACGACCTCGACAACGGCGAGGACACCACCAAGGGCTACAAGTCGCTGATGCACGGCGAGGCACCGCACGTCGAGAGCTTCCCGACGCTCGACGCCGAGGTCGTGGCCATCGCCAAGTGGTTGAAGACCGGAAATCTCGAGCAGACGTGCCTCGTCGCGCGCACGAACGACTGGCGGGACAAGTACGCCGCCGCCCTCGAGAAGCGCGGCATCCCGGTATACGCGCTCAAGCGCTCCGAGGCCGAGGACACCTCCAAGCCGGGGCTGCGCGTCGCGACGATGCACCGGGTCAAGGGGCTCGAGTTCTCGCGCGTCGTCATCGCCGGCGTGAACGAGGGGCTCGTCCCGTCGAAGGACGCCATCGAGAAGTCCGCCGACGAGGCGGTTCGCTCCGAGGCCGAGGATCGCGAACGTGCGCTGCTCTACGTCTCCACGACACGGGCCAAGAAGGATGTGCTGATCACCTCGTGTGGGAAGCCAAGCAAGTGGGTGTGACCGCAAGGACATGGAGTTGCACATGAGAACTGCAGACCTTCTGGACATTCTCCGTGCCGAACGAGTCAAGGCAATCGCTAAAGAGCTGGGCGTGTCGACGACAAGCGCAAAGAAGAGTGATCTCGTCAAACGCATCGCTTTGTCTTTGGCGCACAGGACTAACAACCGGGGCGAGCGCCTAGGCTGGGAGAACGCCATTCCGGAACTGATCGGCGCCATGACTGGAGAAGATGTCACCGATGTCTTTCGAGGCACTGAGTGGAAAGGCGATGACTTTACCTATGAAGCTATCGCAACAAGTATCGGCCGCGTCGGCGTGGACGAACGCAGACGACTTCTTGTGGACGTGGCGCTCGCTGAGCAAGGCATCGGTGGCAAGTCCATCGACGACATCTGTGGCGACGGCAAGTACGCCAACTGCTTCACGGTGGATGACGAGGGTGATGACGAAGAAGATTGGGAGAACGACTGTACTGAGGACGACGATGACGAAGGTCGTGACACTGTACGAGTAGAATGCCCGGAGTGCTCAGGAAGTGGCAGGGATACCGCTTAAGAATGCCAACGATTAAATGCCATCTTTGCGGTGAAGAATTCAAGGCTTCGTTCTACGATTTCTGGACCTGCGGCGCTTGTGGGTTTGATTGCGGAATTCGTCTTCATGAGCACGCGCCGGACGAGATGGGAGAATTACTGGCGTTCTTCGAGAAGATTCGGGCGACTCGTTCGTTTGGTTCCTCTGGAAGCGTTCTTGCGCTTATGAAGACCCTTGAGAAGCCTGAGGACACCAAGGCGTTCAGCTCCTGCATCGATACTTTACTTCTTTTCTTTGATTCGCTTGTTGTGCCCTCGATCACGATCGAGACGTTAGCGCGTGCTCTTGGGGACAAGAAACTCGAAGTTTATCAACAGCACGGCTTGCTGAAATGTTCAGACATTAGCTTTGTGCAAGCTCAGGTCGGCGGTGTGGACGCTTTGGGAGGGGACAAGCAAAAAGCCTTGTTCAATCTCGATTTGATTGGCGATGCCTTGCCAGTCAACGCGGAAACCCAATACGGGCATTCGCGATACGAACTCGCGATGTCCTTGGCGAATCTTGAGCACGTGATTCTGAATGAACTGGTCGATCTCCTTAAAGAACGCAATCTCTTCAATGCACATAGAATTGGAAACACGGAGATTGTTCGCCTCAGAGGTCGCGATTACGTCGACCGAGAACTCGCCCATTTGATTCCGTATCGGTTCTTGAGAAGTGAAGTTTTCTGTCATTTCTTCTCGTTCTCAATGCTTTACGATCAGCACTACGGCATCGCGAATGTGTTGAAGGAAACGCGCTTCGTCCGCGGATGGGCAGAAGGTGGGTCCGAATATTCTCTTTTTCATCAATGGTTGCGCACGACCTCGTTTACACTGAAGGTTTTGGAGCCCTTACAGGTGCTTGAATTTCGGTCAAGGCACGGATCACTTACGGGCTTGGTTTCAGCGATTCAGAAGGAGGCCATAACGCGGCGGCAGAATCTTGGAGAGAGCGACCAAGCGCAGGCTTTTGGCAGGGAAATCGAAGAACGAATTCGTCATTTTCGGAAAGTTAAGGGCAAAGGACACGAACGAAAGGCGATTTACCTGACAGGCCTTTTAAGCACCTTAGGGTCCCTTCTGAATGGGCCGCTGGGAGCGGTGATTGGTGGGATTGGCGGCACTATCGCAGCGGACTTAGCGTTGGAGTTCGACAGAAAAACCTCAGGGCCAATCGGCTTCGTGGTAGATGAGTTCCTCGCCAGTTAGAACAAGAGCGACTACGTAGCCTGATCTCCGGGACACGTTACACCTGCGCCTGACCGGAGAAGACGTGCAGTTCAAGGACGAAGAGTTGAAGGCGGCGATCGGGCTGTTGGCCGGTCCCGGCGTGGTGTAGGAGCTGGCGTTCGGCAGTTGGGTGCTTCTCCAGCCGGAGCGCATCAACGCCTACGCGCAAGCCGTGATCCGGACGTTGCAGGCGGACGAGCACCAGCGCGGCTGCCTGATGGTGGAGCGGGTCTTGACCCCGCAGGGTCTCGCGCACGAGCGGCGAGGTGGTTGGGGACGGGAGTACTGCTCTCCTTGAACCGGTTGCTCACCCCATAGGACAGGCCTTGTCCGGCCTTGCCCCTATACTGTCGAAGACGTCGGCACAGTTCCCGCGAGAGCGGCAGCGTGCTACCAGTGGAGAGCATCGGCAAGAGAAAGAGGGGCATCATGGCGAGCGACATCCGGACCCTGGTCGTGAGGCGCCGCAACGCGCGAATCGTCGGGCCGCGCATCGGCTACAGCATCGAGATCCCGGACATGTCGTTCCCGGAGGTGCAGCCGCCCAGGCGCACGGGCTCCCTCGAGGACGCACTCGGCTGGAAGGTGCTGCGCAAGCTTTACGGCCGCGTCGACGTGATCGAGCCGCGCGGGCTCGTGGCGCCGAGCGCATGGGAGAGGCGCTACCTGGCCTGGCTCTCGGCCAGGCTCGAGGTGCCGCTCGCCAAGGGCTGGGAGATCGCCGAGGAGCAGCCCAAGGACAGGCCCCACGTGGCCGACGTGCTGCGGCGCATCACCGACACCGACCCGTGGAGCCCTGCCGACCGGCTGCCGAGCAGCGTGATCGTGCGCAAGTCCGAGACGCACCGGCTCGAGGCCCGGGAGGCCGCGTTCCAGATCAGACGCTGGGTGGAGGGCAACGGCGGCGTGGAAGCATGCCGCGACGTGCTGGTGCTGCTGCCGCGTGGGCGATCCTTGCGCGACCTGTGGCTCGCGGAGTTCGCGGAAGTTGGCGTGCCGGCCGTGGGAGTGCTCACGCGGCTGCTCGGCGAAACAGCCATCGGCGGGTGGGCGCTCACGCTCTCGCGGCTCGTGGGCTGGAGCGAGGAAGCTCCCCTGTCGCGCCACACGCTTCGCGAGGCGCTCGACGCGCCGTTCTGGTCGCAGAAGGCCGCAGGCCGCGACGACCGCCCCCTCAAGCGCGACGTGCTGCGCGAGATCATCCTCGACCTCAGGCGGCCCAGGATCACGCCCTCGGACTGGATGCGGCACCTCAACGCCGCGAAGGCCGCGGCTCGCGAGGAAGACAAGGCCGAGCGCGTGGAGCAGATCGAGGACATCGAGGCGTTCAGCCGCACGCTGCTCGCCCGCGTGACTCCCGGCGGCAACCCGATCGCTCGGTTCCAGTCACTCGTCTTCGGCAACGGCGACAAGGATGGAGAGCAGGCGTTCAACGCAAGGGCCGTGGCACGGGCGTCCAAACAGGACGAGGCCATTGACGTGGTTGAGCGCGTCCACTCCGAGCTCGAGCGGCTGATGCGGGTCGAGCAGGCCCACGACGGCGCGCACCCGGATCTCCACGGCGAGAACGTCAAGACCCTGGCCGGCCTGCTCTCCGAAACCCTGTCCGGCTCGGCCATGGTGGAGCGCAGGAGCCCAGACCCGGGCGTCGAGCTCGTGCCCTACGACCTCTACGACGGCCGTCCGTGCCGTCATCTCATCCTGGCCGGGCTGTCCGAGAGCGGGTTCCCCAAGGCGCCGCGCCTCCTGGCCGACCACGAGGAACGCTGGGCGCTCGCCCTGGGTCTCCTGGGCGACGAGCCCCCGCAGGAGCAGGCCGCAAGGAGCACGCGATGGGTGGAGCTGGCGGTCTCGCGGCAGATCGACCTGGCGCGGGTCGCGGTGAGCCGCTGTCACGGGCCCCTTACGCTCTCCTATTCCACACAAGGACAACGCGACGAGGCCGTGCACCCCGGAGGCTTGCTCTCGCTGCTGGTCGGTGGGTGGACCGAGAAGGACTGGACCAGGGTCGCTACCGACCAGCCCTACGCCGGAACCACGGGCGACTTCACCGGCGTATCGGTGCTGCGCTGGGCCCACGAGGTGCCGCTGTTGGTCGCCGACGCGCGCAGCGCGCCCAAGGCCGTGCTCGCGGCCGATTCCGACCCGGCGTTGCGCGCCGAGCTCGACACCCTGGCCAGGAACGGCACGTGCCCGGCGCTCGCCGGGCTGCTCGACAGGCTCGAGGGACCGGACGCTTGCGCCGACGCCGACGCGGAGCTCGAGTCCAAGACCGCTCGGCCTGCCGGGCCTTACACGGGGAGGTTGCCGGGACACATCGTGCCGCCCGACGGCTACAGCCCCACGTCGCTCAAGAACTACGGCCAGTGTCCCCACAAGTACTTCCTCGAGAAAGTACTCGGGCTCGAGAAGCTCGAGGAATCGTCGAGCTTCCCGAACGCCATGGAGGTGGGCACCATCCTGCACGACGCGCTCGCTGGCGCGGCGGACAAGGCCATCGCGTCCACCAGGGCCAAGTGCTGGGACCTCTCCTGGAACGGCGACGAGGAGACCATCGACGACCTGGTCGCGGCGCGCATGGCCGAGATCGAGCCCGAGATCCGCCGCGCGCTCGGCGCGTTCCACGATGCCGCGCCCACGACATCGCGCCCCTACCTGGAGGCGCTCGGCCTCAGGTGGACCACCGCGGTGCGCAACTGGCTGCGCCATCACCTCGTGCTCGGCAACTCGGCCACGGCATCCGGGATGCGCGTGGTGGCCGCGGAGCGCGCGTTCGGCAAGGGCGATGACGCGGAGTCGATCGTCATCGACGCTCAAGGCGCGAAGATCCCCTTGCGGGGGCAGATTGATCGCATCGATTTCGACAAGAAGAGCCGCACGATCGTTCTGCGCGACTACAAGTCGGGCGGATCCACCCCGGAAAGCGCCCTGCGCAAGGGAGCCGCCGCGGGCGAGGAGCTGCAGCTTCTCCTCTACGCCCTGGCCGTCGAGGCCCTCGTCGAGGCCAAACGACTCGACATGCCGGACGGCTCGCGGGTCATGCAGGTGAGTTACGAGTACCTGGGCAGAACCAAGAGCGCGGGTCTCGACCTGTCCGAGGACGAGCCCACCGGATATCTTCTCGACGGCGAGCCTGTCTCGTGGCGCGACATCGCCCGTGCATGGACGGCCTTCTACGCCGATGGGATCGAGAGCGGGCGCTTCGATCTCTCTCCGCGCAAGTGCCCCACCAAGGGGTTCATGGGCGGCTACTGCGATTTCACCCGCTTCTGCCCCGTGGGCCAGGGCGAGTCACCGACTCTCGAGATCGTGGCCGGTCCCGAGATCGTGCCCGAAGAGACCAAGGAGCCCCGTGAGAAGAAACCGCCTGTGCTGGCCGCGTCGCTGCCTCCCGAGAGCGCGGCCATAGACGAGCCGGCCGAGAAGCTGCGCCGGGCCCACGAGCAGGGCGAGAAGCTGGTCATGGATCTGGGTAGCGAGGTGTTCATCGCGGCCGGCGCTGGCACGGGCAAGACGCACAGCCTGGTCCTGCGGTATCTCAAGGCCCTGGCCGACGAGGACCGGCTACCGACCGAGATCCTGTGCGCCACGTTCAGCCGCAAGGCCGCGGCCGAGATGCGCCACCGGGTGCGCCAGGCGCTGCTGCGGCCCGCGACAGACGCCCACCGCAAGCTCGTGGCAAAGATACGCAAGCGACCCGACCGCTTCCGCTCCATCGTTCTCGCCCTGTCGGGCGCGCCCATCGCCACGCTCGACAGCCTGGCCGCGCGCATCGTGCACGAGGGCGAGGAGCTGCTGGGCGACCTCGAGCTGTCGACCGCGGAGGGCGTGGCCGGCGAGCAAGTCGAAGGCGAGCTCGAGGCGTTCGTCTCGCGGCGCATCATGGAAGGGCTCGAGAGCCGCGACACCGACCTCCTGGCCCTGCTCGATCTCCTGAGCGTGGTCGAGCTGACCAAGCTGCTCACCCCGCTCGTCGCGTCCGGAACAAAGCCCTGGGCCGACGCGATCGCGAAAGGCACGCTCGAGAAGAACCTGGTCGATCAGTGGCTCGAGCCGGTCCGAGCGCTCGAGGCGCGCGTGTCCGCGTTCTTCGCCGGCCTGGATTGCAAGACCCTGGAATCCGCACTCGCCGCGACCGACGCTCCCAAGACCAAGAAGCCCGACGCGGACAAGATGGAGGCCATCGGTCTGGCCGTGGAGGCGCTCAAGCGGCTGCGCGGCCGCAAGAAGCTCGTCAGCCGCGATTTCTGGAAGGACATCGACGCGGTCAAGGGCATCCCGTTCTCGGTCGCCAAGGGGCGCGCGCCGATCTTCGCGGCCATCGAGAGCGTGTTCGGTGAGAAGCATTGGTTCAAGATGCTGGTGGGTGACTCGCAGGGGCTCGACCTCGCCAATTTCATGGTCGCCGACGACTCGCCCATGGAACGCTGGGCCAAGGCCACGGGGCTCGCCATCCGCATCGGCGGCGCGTGGCACGACGAGTTCGTGGAGGAGATCTGGGCGAGCGGCCAGCCCAGGTACCAGGACGTGACTTCGCGCGCCCGGGAGCTCCTCGCGGACAAGAGCCTTCGCGACGGGCTCAAGGCGCGCCTTCCGTTCAGGCACATCCTGGTGGACGAGTCGCAGGACACGAGCGAGGAGCAGGTGGGGCTCGTGACCGCGCTCGCGGAGGTGACCGGAGGCCGTCTCTTCTGGGTGGGCGACGTGAAGCAGTCGATCTACCGCTTCCGCAATGCCGAGGTGGACGTGTTCGAGGGCCTCATCGAAAACGTCACGGACCGCAACGCAAAGCGCGGGTCCCTGCGCATCAACTACCGCAGCCGCCGCCCCCTCATCGAGGCCGTGAACGACATCTTCTCGGCTCTCCTTCCGGCGCAGCGCGACGGGGCGCCCGTGGATCGCGGCTCCGAGGTGCGCTACGAACGGCTCACCTGGCCCGAGGGCGAGGACAAGACCAAAGCCGAGCCTCTGGTCGAGATCATCGCCGCGCCAGGCGAGGGATGGCCCGTCGATGCGCCCCCAGGAGAGACCGGCTCGGTGGAAAACGCGATCGTGCGCCGCGTCGCGGCTGTCCTGGCCGGAAGCGGCGACCGCGGAGGAGCGGACGCGCGCGTCGCGGTGCTCGTCAACTCCTGGCGCAAGGCCAGGCACTATCAGCGCCTGCTGACGTCGTCCGGAGTGCAGGCCGTGGTGCAGGGCGGCGGCGGGCTGCTCTCCACGCGCGAGGCCCACGGGCTCGTATCGTGGCTCTACGCCGCAGTGGAGCGCACGGACCTGGCCTTCGCGAGCGTGCTCAAGGGGCCTGGCTTGCGCATGTCCGATGCGGGCCTCTATGCCTTGCGAGGCGGTCTCGGGATCGCGGGACACGATGGGCATTCGCGGTACCTGGGTAAGGCCGCGCGTTACGACTCTCTCGACCCGGATGTGGCCGTGAAGGCCTGGAAGGCGCTCGATTCGAGCCTCGACGTCAAGAAGGTCCGCGCCCTGCTCGACAAGGATGCTCACGTGCTCGAGCGATTCCGCCGCGTGTGGGGCGCCACGTTCGAGCACGCCGGGTTCAGGCCCGCGTCGGATCTGTTCCGCGAGGTCATCGACGAGCTCGGGCTCGAGGCGTACTGGAGCCGCCGGGAAAACGGCGGGCGCCAGGCCGTGGCCAACCTGCAGTCGTTTATGGACATGGTGCGCGAGATGGAGACGTCGCAGGGGCTCACGCCGCGCGCCCTGCTCGACGGGCTGGCTTCCACCGACGACAAGGACGAGCGAGCAGCGACCGGCCTCGATGCCGGGGCGACCGCGGACGTGATCGTGACCACGTACTGGCAAGCCAAGGGCCGCGAGTGGCCGATAGTCGTCCTTCCGGACATCGAGGACGCGAAGATCGGCAGGAATGGCTCGAGCGGGCTCTCCCCGGAGCGTATCCTCGTGCCAATGGACGACGCGCCGTTCGCGCGCAAGAGGGTCGAGTGGCACATCGGCTCCGCGCAGACCACCGACGACGACCCGCTTTCCGCGGACAGGGTGAAGGCGCTCGACGGCCCGCGCGAATTCTGGCGCGAACCGGCCGAGCGCGCCGAGCTGCGACGGCTCCTGTACGTGGCCATCACTCGCGCCAAGGACAGGCTCATCCTGTCGGGGACGTTCGCTCCGCCGAGCGAGAGCAAGGCGACGTGCGAGCTCGAGGACGGCACGCCGGCCTGCGGGATCGGATCGGCCGGATCCTGGGCCTCGATCCTGAGCGTGTGCCTGGACATGAGGTTCGACGCCTCGGGCAAGCCGTTCATGGGAGACAGCTCCCTGTGCAAGGCGAAGCAGATCCTGCTCCTCAAGCCCGCGAACGTCGACCCCGCTGCCGAGAGCAAGGCGGCCCCGAAACGTAGAATCACCAAGATCGATCCTGCGCTCGCCAGGCTATGGGCCCCCCTGCCCTACGCCGTACGCGAGCGCCTGAGCCCCTCGCAGGCCGAGGCGGCAGAGCACGTTCCCGAGCCCCTGGGCCCAATCACGTGGCCCAAGGCCGAGAGCGGCCGCGCGTCGGTGTTCGGCACCATGGACCGCGAGGGCTCGGCGTTCCACGAGGTGATGGAGGCCTGGGGCTATGGCGGCCCGCAGGGCATCGCGTTCACGCGCGAGCTGGCCAGGGAGGTTCTGGAAGGGCTCGAGATGGCGGACGTGCCCGGCAAGACCGTCCGCGTGGACCGCCTGATGGAGTTGCACGCCGAGTCGAGGAAGAAGCACCCCGACCTCTTCGCGCGCCTCGAGAAGGCCGCTCGCGCCGGGAACCTCTACCCCGAGCTGCCCATCAGTTACACCGACGGGCAGGGCCGCCTCGTCGAGGGCTACGTGGACCTCGCCTGGAAGGACGACGCCGGGTGGCACATCCTCGACTACAAGGCCGGATGGCAGCACCCGCACGAGGCCGACAGACTCACCCACGAGAAGCTGAGGCAGCACTATGCCCAGACGGCGATGTACGCCGAGGGTCTCAAGACCCTGCTGCCGGGTGAGACGATCGCGGACTTCGGCGTGTGGTACGTCGCGTGCGGGTTGGTGGTGAGGTGGAGAGGCTAGTCAGACCGACGAGGGGAGAATCTCCGATGGGGAAGGATGAAATGACGTGGTCGGTGTTCGACAGGCTGACGGAACTTGCCCGTGAAAAAGTGTGGCACATCACTACGGAGAGAGCAGAGCTCCTCGGTCCCTGGGACGTCGCGCTGCAAGATCTCGGCGGAGACCCCTGCAGACGCGATTGGTCCAAGTTCAGACCATTGCGGCTTTCGCGGGAGGAAGACTGGTCCGACTGGCTGGCGCACCTTCTTGAAAGCTCCGCAACGGACCGTTTCGCACGCGCTCTGTTCGGCGCGACCTTTGGAGAGCGCGAAGACCTCTCTCGCCCGGACGTCAGCCGGGAAGAGAAGACGACAGACGGCACCCGGAGAGGCGACATCGTCATCACCTGGAAGAGCGGAGCCTGCGCCCACGTCGAGGTCAAGGTCGGGGACAAGGCGTTCGCCAAGACCGGCGAGACCGGCGAGAAGCTGCGAGAGAATCACCCCACGGCCACCAGGTGGGAGAACTTCCTCCTCATCCCGGCCACGTCCCTGCGGGAATGGCTCGAGCTCGTGGCAGGCTCCGACGCGGAGAACGACGAGGATGAGGAAGCCGCTGGCGATGACCGAAACGACGACGAGGATGGCGAGAGCGAACCGCCCGAGGACATGATCGCGGACGGCCGGCGGGAGGAACCCGCGGCGAGCGATGCGCGGATTTCGGAGGTCCTCTGGGAAAACGTCGCCGTCGCGTTGAGAAGGGCTCTTCGAGCGCCAGGAGAGGACCTCGCGTGGAGAGCCTGGGCATACACTTTTTCTGGCGCCATCGAGCAGAGAATCCTCATGCACCCGGTCCACAGGGACGACGAGATGAACAGGACGGCGCTGTTGCTGACTCGTTGTTCCGCACTGCAACGGCAGAACGACGTGCTGAGAAAGGGGCTTCACGATGCTGATTGAAAACGATCCGTTCCTGCAGGAAGGAATCTCGCGATACGCCGATGCGAAGGCCACTCTCCGTCACTTCGAGCAGGAGATGACGGATCGGCTAATCGAAGTCATCCAGAAGAAGAACGATTGGACGACCTACCGAAAAGAGCGAGGCAAGCAGGCGGTCGTTTCTGGATCGCTTCGGAAGCGAACCGAGTCGGCAAAGCCCAGAATCACGGTGCATGTGTCGGGCCATGTGGTCGTGAACAACAAGAAAACAAAGGCGAAGATCGTGGTCGCCCTGCAGTGGGAGCCCAATTTCGCGGACAAACCGTTCATCGTGTTCGCTAGATTCTTCAAGTGTCCCGACTATCTGCAGCGTTTCGACGCTCCTCAAGAGTCTTCTCGAGGAGTCCGCTCGTACAAGGCGAATGAGAAGAAGACTCACCTTTACGTCGTTCCCGATGAGAACATGGATCTGAGAAAGGTTGTGAACCTGCTGCTCGACGAACTCCAACTGTACGTTCAGTAGAGTCACCAACGGGCGTATCATGAGGGCAATGGACACTCGACGAGACAAAGGGTCACTCAGGCGCCCGTGGTTCCTGGTCCTTGTTGCCCTGACCGCCATCTCGACGGTCGCAATGGCCGAGGGACCGGAGTGCAACCTCTCCATTCGCGACGCGGGAGGCGCTCTCGTGGCCCGGATAGGCGCTGACGGCGAGGTACGCGACCAGGGCGGCGCGCTCATGGGGCGGGTCTCGACGAGCGGCGAGGTGCGAGACGCGGGTGGAGCCTTGAAGGGCCGGATCCAGGACGACGGCGACGTGCGGGATCGAAGCGGCGCGCTCGTCGGTCGCGTCACGTCCAATGGCGAGGTGCGCAACCGAAGCGGCGCCCTTCTCTACCGGGTCGACGATGACGGCTCGATCCGCAGGGCCACCGGGGCCCTCGACGCACGCATGCAGAGCTTCTCGCCCGCCTGCCTCCGCATGGCTGCGGCGTGGTTGTTCTTCTTCCGCTGACCAGCTACCTGCTTCCCACCAACTCTCCCTTGCACAGCACGTAGAGCGCATGGCGGGAGCGGGAAGCGGCCACGTAGCGGGCGTTCTGGTTGGAGCGCGGATCCTCGGGCTCCAGGTCGAGCAGGATGACCACGTCGGACTCGAGCCCCTTGTACGCGCCGATGGTGGAGTGCAGCAAACAGCCGTCGCGCTCGGAGCGCACGTCCGCGAGGCGCACGCCCGCGATCTCGGTGAGCCCGTCGAGCGAGGAGTTGGGCCGCGAGTGGGGCGTGATGATGACGATCTGGTCCGGCAGGAGCCCTTCCTTGCCCACGAGTCGCGCGACCAGGCTCTCGAGGCGCTTGCGCGTGTCCGCCTTCGACCCCTGCGGCTCCACCTGCGGCTCCTCGCCCTCGGGGCAGCCCCACGCGCTCTCCATCTCGACGCGGCCGAGACGGCACACGAGATCCGAGATGCGCCGCGTGTTGCGGAAGTTCCGGGTGAGCCGGAGCATGGGCCACTCTGGCACGTACGAACCGCGGCCGAAGATGTCCTGGTCCGGGTCGTAGAACACCATGACGCGGCCCTTGTCCGGGTCGCGCAACAGCGCCTGCACCACGTCCCACCACGGCCCCGCGAAGTCCTGGCCCTCGTCCACCACCACCGCGTCGCGCCGCGCGATGTGCCCCTCGGCCACGGCCCCGAGCAGCGCGTACGGCGCCTCCTCGTTCCAGAACGCGGCCCTTTCCGGGTCCTTTGCCGGGACGTGCATCTTCTTGCCGGACACCTCGTAGGCCCGGGCGCAGAGCCCGTGGAACGACATGGCCTCGACCTGCCCGGGCCCCGGCTCGCGGTCGCCCACGCAGGCCACGAGGTGCTCGGCCAGCGCGCGGTTGAAGCACAGGAGCAGCGCTTCGCTCCCCTGCGCTGCCATGTGGCACGCGGCCTCCACCGCGGCGAGCGTCTTGCCCGTGCCCGCGCCGCCCTCGATCCGCAGCCGCCTGTTCTCCACCCAACCGCGCGCCGCGGCCCGCTGCTCGTCCGAGAGCCGCGCCATGGCCGTCTCGCCGGACCGAACGCGCGCGCCGATGGTCTCCACCAGCCCGAAGTTCGGCGCGATCACCTGCTTGCGAAAGCGCTTGAACGCCCTGGGGTCGAGTGGCTCCACCGCGCCGGCCTTGACCCGGCCCAGCTCGAGCGCGGCGCGCACCTTGTCGCCGACGGTCGCGAGGTCGCGCGAGTCGATGAGGATCTCGGCGCGGGCGTCGAGCGGCAGGCTCCCGGGCTTCCACTCGTGGCGCGGGAACGCCACCGCGTAGTGGAACGCGAAGGGCAACCGCTTCAGATCCGGGAACACGTCCTTGCCCCGGCCTGTGAGTTCGCGGGCGATCTCGTGGGCGTGGCGCCGCGCCTGCTCGAACGGGCTCTCCTTGAGCGGCTTGCGCGCGCCGCCCTCGACCCGCCACCAGGCGTTCGACGCGTATTCCACGCCGTGGCCCTTGCACTCGACGGCGAGCAGCCCGAGCTCGCGGTGCACGACCAGGAAGTCGGCCTCGCCATCGGCCTTGCGCCCGCCCGCGTCGTAGCCGAACCGATAGTAGACTTGGAAGTCGTCGTCGAGGCCCTGCTTGAGCGCGGCCCACAGCGCGGCCTCGGCCATGCGGCCCGGCCCGGGCTCGGGCGGGGTGTCGGGGTTCATGTGCGCCATTGGCCCATGGCAGCATCCGAGGCCGGACGTGTCAAGGAGGCGGGGGAGAATCTGCGCCACCTCTTTGTCGCCGAGTTACGAACGGGATCCGAGCGCAAGCCACAGGATCGTTGGTATAATCGAGGCAGCCGCTCCCCGGCTCTCAATCCCGCCGTACCCGATCACCGCACAACTGCAGGAGCCCGAGCCATCGTCGCCTGAGCCTGCATCTTCGGCCGTGTCCGTGTCGGCATCGCCATCCGAATCGGAGTCCGTGTCGGAGTCTGTATCGCCATCGCTGTCGGCGTCACCGTCCGTATCACTGTCGGTATCCCCGTCCGTGTCACTGTCGGTATCGCCATCGGTATCACCATCGGTGTCGCTCGAACCCGTGCTTGTAACCGTGTCCGTGTCGGTGCCCGCGTCCGCGCCCGCATCCGCGCCCGCATCGAAACCCGCGTCTAGGTCCGTGTCCGAATCATTGTCGGCGTCAGCGTCGGCGTCGGTGTCGGCATCACCATCAGTGTCAGCATCCGCATCGGTGTCGCCATCCGTATCGCCATCGGTGTCGCTGTCCGCATCGGCATCCGTGTCCCCGTCCGCGTCCGAATCGCCGTCCGTGTCGGCATCCGCGTCTGCATCCGCATCTCCACCGCTGTCCGTGTCGCCGTCCGAATCCGTGTCGGAATCGGCATCCGCGTCGGCGTCAGAATCAGAGTCGCTATCGGAGTCGGCATCACCACCCGCGTCGAAGCCCGCGTCGAACGGGATGTCCGTGCCTGTGTCCCAATCCGTATCACCTGAATCGGTATCGTTGTCCGAGTCGGCATCGCCGTCCGAATCGGCATCGTTGTCCGTGTCCGAGTCGGCGTCGGTGTCCGTGTCCGCGTCTGCGTCTGCGTCGTTATCAGTGTCGGCATCGCTGCCGGTGTCCGTGTCCGTTCCTGTTCCAGCGTCGCTTCCTGCATCGATGCCCGCATCCGCAATCGGTATGTCTACAACATAGACTCTAATATTCGTGTCCGCGCTCATGACCCCATTGTCGGCCCGAACCGTCACATCGCACACCCCAGTAAAGTCACGCACCGGATATAGCCCCAAATACTCGCCACCAGTGATAGTCGCACCACAGGATGAGTCTGTGGTCATGGGGATGGTGTAGACCAAACTGCCATCATCGTTCTTCTCATCCGTAACGTAGTTCCAGAGATCCACCGCCCTCTCGTCGGTCTCGTTCATTCCGACAAACACATCCGGAACACCCGTCCATTCGGGCACGCTTGCATCCCCTTCTACGGTAACGGTCACCACCTGTTCATCATAGCCTCCATCACTGTCACTAAGACGGAGCATGATTTGGTCACTGCCGATGACGCCGGTTGGGACTATTTCCATGATATCCCCGTCGATTATTACATCGACGAGGGACAGGTCTACATCGGATACACTCCACGTCAAATCCGCCCCGAAGTCCGTTTCATCCTTCTTGTAGTAGCCTATGTCGATGTTCTTGTTCTGATCATTTGAAAGCGCGATATCGGGCACTGTAGGGTCGATTTCGGGATTGGTGTTCGCAGCGGCGACTTCGACGCTGCTGCTGGGTACCGAACACCCGGACTGATTGCATGCCGATATCCTGTAGTAGTAGGTCAGAGTCGGAACCAATCCGCTGGTATCACTGTATTTCGTGGCATCCATGCCGATTGTTTCAATCGCTATCCACGGATCGCTACCCAATTTGCGCTCGACGACGAAAGTAGTTTCATTGCTCGAGTTGTCGACCCATTCCAGATCGACCTTGGCATTGCTCACCGCGTTGCCCGTGAGGCCGCTCGGTGCCGCGGGAATGGTGTAGCCAGCCGTTACGAAAGAGTTGACCTCGCTGCTCGCGGTCCCCCCTCTGTTGTCCCTGACGACCACCTTCCAGTAATACATCCTGTTGTATTCTAGACTATTCACCACCTCTGCCATGGTCGAGATTCCGAACGACAATCCCGATGGGTCTGGGGTCGTCCCCAAATACACGTCCGACACGAGCGGATCGGAATCGGGGTCCGTCGCCGCCCATGTCAGGCTTGTCCCATTCACTGGCACTTCGAGGATGCCATCCGCAGGCGACATCAGAACTGGCTTGCTAGGCGGATTGTTGTCAGGCTCAGATGGCAAGCTCTGGTCCACGACAATCGACTCGAAATTGCTCCATGTGCTGTCTCCGGCGGACGAACTCGTCGCCTTCACCCTGAAGTAGTAGGTGTCGTCCTCGAGATCTTGGACCGTATAGGTGTCTTCTGCGGTGGAGTACGTGGACCAGAGGACGCTCTGCGTATTCCTGTATACCTGTATCTCGTAGCCGTCTGCGCAGGAATCTTGGCTCCAACTTAGAACGACATAATTGTTGGAGGTCGAGGCCCCGAGATCATACAATTCAGGAGCATCCGGACCGTACTGGCAAGGATCGGCGAGTACCAAGAATGCGCCTGACACGGAATATCCCTGATTCCCTGATGTGTCATAGGCAGTGACTTTCATCATGTCGATTGTCGGATCAGCAATCCAGATCATCGTCCTTGCATCTCCGGCAACATTCTCGTCGATGGTAGCCCATGAGCTCGTGCTTGTATCGTATCCCTCGATCTTGAAGTAAGCCAAGCCAACATTGTCATAGGCTGTCCATTGCACCGTAACGGTGTCCCCGGAAACGATCTGCTGCCCAGCGTATGGCACGGAAAGAGAGACCACCGGAGCCTGAACGTCTTGCGCCCCATCTGGCGCTGTGACTATTACTTTGATGTATCTTCTGTCGACCTTCCCTTTCTTGTCTCCCACTTCACAGTAGATTTCGTACTCGGTAGTCTTGTCAACCGTGGGCGCGGTCCACGAGACCGTCCGGAAATCGTTGCTGCAAGACGAATACTCACCGCTCGGCACCTGCCAGTAGTATGAGAGGCTATCCCCATCGGGATCCGTTGCGGCCGCGGCTAACTGGACGACGCCGCCGCTCTCCACAGTGCTTGGCTGTGCTGTCGCGCTCGTGAACTTGGGAGCGCGATTGTTGGGATAGTCCACGCCAAACGATATTTCGTACCGGTAGCCCACGGTCGTGCCAGAGCATTCGTCTTCAGGTATCATCGATGCCGTCTTGAACCAGATCGGAGCCCCGTTGTCATGATATCCGGCCGAAGCATTCGTTTCTACATACGCTTTGTAGAACGTGTCGGGATTCAGTGCGGACAGGGCATAGGACCGTGCGCCCGCTGACAACGTGACGACGGTGCTGGATCCCACATTCGAGCCATCACAACCGGTAGACTGCACGTAGGTGAGAGTCTGTCCGGAAATCCCGACCTGGGAGGACAGCGTCCACGCGAGGTCTGCCGCCGTAGCCGTCTCCAACACCGGGCACGTGCCCGCAGCAGGCGAAGTGAACACGGGAGCGGCCACCCATGTCGCCGGAGCCGCCGTCTTGAACCACACCTGATATCCGTTCGAGATGGATCCCGGCAGCGCGTTGGTGGCGACGTGCACCTTGTAGAAGGTGTCTGCTACAAGTCCTGTCAACCCGTAGGACCGCGCGCCGGCCGGGAGCGTGACCGCCGTGCTGGAGCCCACGTTCGAGCCGTCGCAACCCGTCGATTGCACGTAGGTTAGGGCCTGATCGGCTATCCCAGTCTGTGATGCCAACGTCCATGCGATGTCGGCCGTGTCCTCCGTGGACAAGGTTGGGCATGTGTCGTTCGTTGGAGAGGTGAAGACCGGCGCGGCCACCGGCCCTGCAGCGTTGAGGGCTACGCTGAACGTGGCGAGCAACGTTCCGCCCGTCCGGTCTTTGACCAAGGTTGTCACCGTGCCTGCGGTGTTCGGCGTGCAGTTGAGCGACCGGCTGGTCGAGGAGCCGGTCGTCGTGGTCGATGAAGTGCAGTTTGGAATGAAGAGCGCGAGCGTGCTCGGCAGATTGTTTCCTGTCACCGTGAACGTTGTATTGGTGCCCACCATCGCGGTCAATGGCGACAATGAGGCTACTGCAATTAGATCCACATCGTATGTCGCTAGCAGCGTCCCACCAGGCATATCCTTGACCAATGCGGTGACCGTGCCTGCCGCAAGAGGCGTGCATGTCAAGCTGCGACTGGTAGATGTGCCCGTGGTCGCGGTGTCTACTGTACAGTTGGGGATAAAAAGAGCCAGAGTACTCGGTAGCCCTGCACCCGTCACCGTAAAGGTCGTTGCAGTACCGACTGCGGCAACCAATGGAGAGAGGCCAGATATCGTAACAGTCGTGAAGCTGAACGTCGCAGACCAGCTCCCACCTTGCCCCGTGGTGGTGTTGCCGGCCCTGACATGCCAGTAGTACGTTGTCCCTTCCGCAAGAATCCCCGCGGGTATCGCATAAGACGTCGACGATGTCGTCGCGTTGACGAGACATGTGCCAGGACACGTGGTCGAAGCGTCGGTTGTCAGAGCCGCGCTCGAGGTCGCCAGCTGTACTCGATAGGTGTTCGCGCCGGTCACTGTGCCCCAGCTCACAGTCGGCGTGGTCGCCTGCCCAGTGGCGCCGTTGGTCGGACTCGTGAGGCTTGGCGCTGGCAGCGCGGGGTATGCGGTCGTGAAGCTGAACGTCGCAGACCAGCTCCCACCTTGCCCCGTGGTGGTGTTGCCGGCCCTGACATGCCAATAGTACGTCGTCCCTGCCGCCAGGACTCCCGCTGATACCGTATAAGATGTGGAAGACGTCGTCGCGTTGACGAGGCATGCGCCAGGACACGTGGTCGAAGCGTCGGTTGTCAGAGCCGCGCTCGAGGTCGCCAACTGTACCCGATAGGTGTTCGCGCCGGTCACTGTGCCCCAGCTCAGAGTCGGCGTGGTCGCCTGTCCAGTGGCACCGTTGGTCGGACTTGTGAGGCTTGGTGCAGGCAGAGGGGCGTATGCGGTCGTAAAACTCCGCGTCGTTGACCAATTCCCACCCTGGGTAGCGTTCCCTGCTCTAACATGCCAATAGTACGTCGTCCCTGCCGCCAGGACTCCGGCTGATACCGTATAAGATGTGGAAGACGTCGTCGCGTTGACGAAGCATGCGCCAGGACACGTGGTCGAAGCGTCGGTCGTCAGAGCCGCGCTCGATGTAGCCAATTGAATTCGATACGTCGTTGCTCCTGTAACCACGCTCCAACTCAGTGTTGGCGTTGTCGATTGCCCAGTGGCGCCGTTTGCTGGGCTCGTGAGGCTTGGCGCGGGCAAAGGCGCCTGCGCTCTTGCTGTACCCGCAGCAATCAAGCAACAAACCACTGCCATTATCGACAATAGTCTTATCTTTCCCATCACAGCCCCCCACCCATCAGTATGTATTTCGCTTCTCTTATCTTGGCATCTTCAAACGCTAAATCCACTATCTTCGCCGCCTCAGCGCGGTTCAGGCTGTTGGCAGGCCCAAAGGTCTTGTTCGGATATCCTTGAATGATTTTCTTTTTTACAAGAGTGTATACGTAGTCTGTATACCACGCACCTTCTGGCACGTCTGGGAATGGTTCTATTGGTCTTTCGGCTATCACTGGCATATCAAAGGCATTAACGGTAATCTTGGAAGCTTCGTCGCGTTGCAGCGCATCGCCCGGCCTGAAACTGCTATTTCCTTCAATAATACCATTCTGATAAGCGAGCATGACAGGTTCATAGTACCATTCGTTCTCGGGAACATCGCTGTACGGATTTACCAATGATTGATCTAATGTTCCTGTGAATCCCGGCAGTAGAAACGCTTGCTGTCGAGCGCGAATCACCATAGCGATAAACTCGGCTCGATTTACGTTTTGACTCCCATTGAACAACCCGCTCTCATCATCCCCCTTGATGATGTTGAGCATTTTTAGTCTATATGCGTATTGGAAGTACCAAGAATCCCATGGTATGTCGGGGAAGTTACCTTCGGCTATCTTGGCAAAGAATATTTCGTACAACTTTGCCACGGCAACTATTGCGACAGGCAACAACGCTCTTGTCATCAATGGGAGACGACTATTGATGTATTCGTCACGCTCATCTTGTAGACAGTCATTATAGAATATCAACGGTTCGTATGGATTGCAAACAGATTGGTAATTACCATCGCATGATTCCAGTTCCGTCTTGTCGATTAGACCCCATCCAATTTCCTCATGCCATAGAGTATAATCAGGAGTCATTCCACCTAGAGGAAGCGCTGTTCCAGAGATGGTTTTGTAGTTGCTATTGCCATTCGCATCGTGGCTTGCAAAATACTGGGCTTTCTGTGCTGTGACCCAAAATAAATTAAAAAGAGGTTCATAGTCTTGTGGAGGAATTGACGGAATCGGTACAGGCAATGGCATATCTTGTACCAATTGGTAAATGTCATTCACAACACGATCTTCTGCAACGTGTAGATTTCCCCCGTCTACAAACACTGACTGATAAACAGAAATATCTCTGCTATATGTCTCATAATTGTCCTTGCTCCATGAGTGGACTATGGCACCGAGTACATCATTTAGATGAGCATCGTTATGAACATGAGCGGGAGTCGCGGCATCCGTCAGGAGATGAGCTACCCGACCAAGATTGAAATAGGCCCTGTTCTTGCGATTGGAAATGTAGTCGTCCAGAGCTTCATTAAAGAGCATTTTAGCTCTTTGATAATTGCTCCTGTAAAGCCCTAGCCCATCCCCGTATTCCCCTCCTTGAGGGTTGTCCGGATCCCAAAAATGCAAACACCATGGTTTACGTATATATTCTGACAAATCTTCGATGGGCAAACCAGTAATACCAAGCTGATCAACACAGTTATATTGCGCGGAATTTTCCTGGTCCTCCTCGCCGGCACCGTCCAATATTCCCTCTCCGTCCTTGAAACCTTGGGTGTCCGGCTCTTCCACCTCGGGCCGATCTATTCCCTGATAGTCCAACAATTCGGGAATATGAGGGCCCATAATATTTAATGCCTGCAGAGCCACCCAGGTATGGACCATGCCCGGCTTCTCGGAAGACAAAGCCTGTGAGGAGGAGCCTATGGTGGGCTTCTCCGCTTTCTTCTCTTGGCCCGTTTCCGAGCAGGCTGCGAAGAGGAGGAGAACAGGAAGAAGCAAGAGGGCCTTCGCGAGGAGCATGCCAATAGTACAGTCTGAAGGTTTCATCATCCCCTCCACCGGCTTGGACTGTCGTAAGAACGCGGATACAGCAAGATGCAACAATGTTGATATTAATGGAATTGGCTCATTACTGTCAATCGCTACTGTCAATCGCTTTGGCATTCCCACGGTGCGGTGCGCACGTAACGATCCACTTCCGTTCGCCCATGACGCCACCTCGGTTCGCTATTGGGTAGGACATGTTGCCACACTTAGGAGATGGCGAAAAAAGAGCGCGTGGAGTGATAAACATATAAATTGCGCATAGATGCGAGTGAAACCGGATGGACAAAACTGACCCGTGCGCCAGGGAAAGGCTCAGTATGAGTCAGTACTGCCCCGCCGCCTTGCGCAGCTCCGCGGCCACCATCTCCTTCAGGCTCTTGGGTCCCACGACCCTGGCGTTGGCGCCGAACGAGACCACCCAGTAGAGCGTCTCGTCGTTCACCGGCACCTTCATGGTGAGCCGCACCCGTCCGTTCTTTCGCACCTCGAGCTTCTGCGTGTGATGGTACTTGCGGTACTCCACGAACGGCCGCGTGCCGGCCGTGAACTCGATCTCCACCGGCTCGGGCTTGCCGGTCTGGATGTAAAGCGCGCTCTTCAGGAACTTCTCGGGCGTGTAGCTTTCGGGGTACTCGAACTTCTCCCCGCTCATCCACTCCACGTCCGCCATGCGCTCGAGCGCGAAGCGGTAGATCTGCCCGCCCCACTCCTCGACCGCGGCGATGAGGTACAGCCCGCGCTTGAACGCCACGAGCGTGTACGGGTGCAGCACGAGGCTCGAGCGCGAACCGCTCGCGGCCACGTAGTCCACGCGGATCTTCTGCTCCTTCAAGAGCCCGGTCAGGCACCAGTCGAGCAGCTCGCGCTTCTTGGCTGGCAGCTTCTTGGGCCCCTCGTGCACGAGGAACAGCTTCTTGCAGAACTTCCGTGCCTGCTTCTGGTCCTCACGCCGGCTGAGCTGGCTCTCCACGCTGGAGAGCACGCGGTCGAAGCGCTCCTCGAGCGTGGTGCCCGCCAGGAAGTCGAAGAACGTGCGCCCCAGGAAGAGCGCCATCACGTCGTGCAGGGTGTAGGTCACGCGCAGCTTCTGGCCGCGCACCGTGGCCTGCCACACCTTCTGGCCGTCGTCGCGCATCTCGGATACGAAGTCGAGCCCCATCTCCTCGAGCTCGTTGATGTAGCGGTTGGCCGTGCGCCGCGTGACGCCGTAGTCCTCGATGATGCGGCCGATGGTGAACCGTCCGCCGTCCTCGAAGCGGGCCTTCAGGTCCGTGAGCTTGCGTGCCTTGGTCCTGTCGTCCATGGGTGTCTCCTCCTTGGATGCGGCCATGTTCTCACATCCCACGGCCTTGGGACAGATGCTGTCTCACCGCTGGGTTAGGTTGGGGGTGTAGAGGAGGTGACGAGATGGCGATCGACGTGATCATCACCGGTGAAGAGTGACTGAGGAAGGGCTCGAACAAGGACGTACGGACCTGCACATGGACGGCGTTCATGAACGGGAGCTGGACGCGCACGCGTCCCCTCCGTCCTGGCCGGTACAGGATCGCGACGCTCGACGGGCTCCTCGTGGGCGAGATCGTGGCCGTGAAGGACCCGGCCAACCCGAACCGCCTCGTCCTCAGCCAAGAGTGGAACGGGTGGTTCTGGTCGTTCCCCACGCCGCCGCCTCCTCAGCCCGTGCCACGTCCCGAGAACGAGGCTGTTTCGCCGCGACGGCCCATCCCGCCTCCCCATCTCCTCCCGCGACGCGTGGAGGCGGACGAGCACCCAAGGCCTTTGGAGGATGGGGACATGATCAACGTGATCCAGTTCCGGCGCACGGCAAAACGGCCCAGGTAGCGTCTTTTCGCGGCGATCGGATAACACGATGAGGAGGTGAGCGATGTTCGAGGTGAAATTGACGGGCGAGGAGGCGGGAGCAAAGGCATGAAACCGAAAACCGATTATACTATGGTCTGCGGAGAATACCCTCTTGATGAGGTTGTGTCGGCTCTGCAAAAAGATATCCGGCGTGGCAAAGAGAAAGAAGCGTTCTATTGGGCAAAGATTATGATCGCGTCCGGGTATGATAACTATCTATGGAGACGGTTGATGGTGATTGCGGCTGAAGATATCGGCTTCCATGATAAAAGCGTCCTCCCTTTTGTTGTGGCTTGTTTTCAGGGGAATACTATTGCGATGGAAAAGTCAAAGGACAGCAAGACTGATTCCAACTTTATCGCCAACGCCGTCCTTGCCATGTGCAGGGCAACCAAGACAAGAGAAGCTTGTGATTTTGACAACATGGTTTCCGACATGATCGCCAAGGGAACGATGAAATTAGAAGTGCCTGAATACGCCGTTGATATGCACACCAAACGAGGGCGGGAGCAAGGCAAGTATATTGGAGATCGTGGCGACGCGTTCTTTGAGACAGAAGGGCGCAAATTGTTTCCAGAGGCTCCTGTTGAGGGCGCATACAAAGAAGCAAGAGAGTATTGCGCCAGAATGAGCGGGATCAAACCGGATGCCCAAAGTTGATCAGGTGCAAGTAAACCCGGCTGTCACGTGGTCTCCCCCGGCCACGATGGCGCGCAGCGCCCACAGGCGCACCTGGTCGGCGCGCTCCCTGGACTCGGCCCTCTTGCCGTCCTTCTTGCTGCGCGCCTTGCTCTCCTTATTACCTGCCTCCCGCATCCCGTCCTCTTCGCGCGTCGCGCTTGCCTTCCCGCCGGTCATGAAAACCGACCGATTGCCCTCAACCCATCCAGGAGCTCCGACGTGTCCATGTCGTTGTCGTGCCAGTACCGCAACAGGATCGCTCGATTCAGGCCCACCCACTCGACCAGCTGGGCGAGGTGGGCCGCCGGGATCCGAGGCTTGCGCGGCTGCCACAGGACCGCTGGCTCCTCCCCGATCGCGATCACGATCTCGCGGCGCCCGCCCTTGATCCCCTCCGGGTAGGCCCAGATGCGCGGCCCGTGGCGCGCGCGCCCGCGATGGCCGATCCAGATGCCGTAGGGCAGCCCTGCCACGGGCAGCGTTAGGTTGGCCATCATGAACGGATCCTGGCC
>JAQTNF010000005.1 GCA_028713995.1 Deltaproteobacteria bacterium
GCCCCCGAGGACTGGTTGCCCTGGAACTATCACCTCGCCCTCGCCGAGCTCGACGCGATCGCCGCAACCCACGACTGACCGCGTTCGTGTCGACTTTTGCGAGGCGCGACATGCCTGCCGAAAACTCGCCATCGGGGGAGAAGAGCGGAGTTATGGTCAATGGAGTTATGGCCTGTTGACACCTGGGGCAATGTCGCATAAAGTGTCCTTTGTGGGGGATAACCCTACAGGCAAAGGTCAGCGGGGAGGCGAGAATGAACAACAAAAGCGATAAAAGAAAACAGAGCCTCTATTTCCCGGAAGACATGCTTCAGGAGATCACTGCCGAGGCCGCGCGACAGGACAGATCTCTTTCGTGGATAGTACAGAAATCATGGAAGATATCTCGAAAGGAGATCATGCAGTATCCGTCGGTCAATGGGCCGGGCGAGGATGACGGCGAACCTTCCGAGTGAACCGGCCGCGGCGAAGCGCCCATCGGCTTCGTCCGCCGGGTTCGTCCGGTCTTCCGACGGCACGGAGCTCCACTTTGATCGTCAAGGCGTTGGCAGGTCCGTACTTTTGTGCGACGGGCTCCTGTGCGACGGACACATCTGGAAATACGTCGCGCCCGCCCTTTGTGGCGAATGTGATCTTCTGCACTGGCATTACCCGGGGCACGGCGAGTCGCAGGATCCGCCCGAACAGGCGGATGTGGGGCCAAAGCGCTTGGCCGACGACGCAGCTCTCGTCGCAAGGAGCGCGGGGTTCGATCGCGTCACGGTTCTCGGGCACAGTCTCGGGGTTCAGGTCGCCCTCGAGCTCTGGCGGCGCCACCGTGGAATCGTGGACGGCCTCGTCCTCATCTGCGGCTCGCCCGGCAACATCGTCCGCGACTTCCATGAGAACGCCGTCCTCAAGTGGCTTGTGCCGGTCGTCGATGTGGCCGGTAGATTTCTGCCCTCCGCCGTGACGGCGCTGTGGCGCAGAATCCCGTCCGACCCTCTCCTATGGCTCGCCATGCATTCGCGCGAGGTGAACACGAGGCTCATCAAGACTGCCGATCTGGCCCAGTATTTCGGCAGGCTCGGGCGAGTGGAGATCCGACTCGCCCTGCGCTTCCTCGAAGCCGCCGGGCATCACGACGCGACTCCTTTCCTGCGAGACATAGATGTCCCCGTGCTCGTGGTCGCGGCCGAACAGGATCGCTTCACGCCGGCGCAACGCTCGCGGTTCATGGCTTCGGCGATTCCGGGGGCGGAGCTGCTCATGGTGCCGCAGGGCACGCACTCGCTGCCCATCGAACAGCCGGAGATCGTCAACCTGAGGATCCGTCGGTTCCTGCGGGAGCGGCTCGATCCGCCGGCCGCCGCCGCCACCAATCCTCGACCTCGTCCATCCGAGTGACCCGCGGGCACGGCGGCAACGAGGCGAGGAAAGTGCTCGCGTAGGCCATGGTCCCGAGCCGCCGATCGAGGATCGCAACCACTCCCCGGTCATCCCGCGTGCGGATCAGCCTGCCGAAGCCCTGCTTGAGCGCGAGCGCGGCCATGGGGATCTGGTACTCGACGAAGGCGTTTCGTCCCTCGGCTGTGAGGTGTGCGATCCGCGCGGAGACGAGCGGATTGTCGGGCGAGGAGAACGGGAGCTTGTCCATGACCACGAGCCGCAGTGCATCGCCGGGAAGATCGACGCCCTGCCAGAAGCTCGTGGTGGCGCACAGCACGGAAGCTGGATCGGCCATGAAGCGCGCAAGCAGCACGCTCTTGGGCGCGGTGCCCTGGATCAGGAGGGGGCCCGGCGTTCGCCCCTCCAACCGACCGTGGATCGCACGCATGTTGCGGTGAGACGTGCACAGGACCAAGGCGCCGCCCGAGGTGAGCCGGATGAGCCGCTCGATTTCCAAAGTGGCGTTCTCCTCGAACTCGGGATCCCTGGGATCAGGGAGATGTCCCGGCATGTAGAGGCATGCCTGCCGGGGGTAATCGAAGGGAGACGGGGCCGACAGCTCGTCGGCGTCGAAATCGATGCCGAGTCGCGACTTGAGATAGCGGAAATCACCACCCGTCGAAAGGGTTGCGCTGGTGAGGACGATGGTTCGTAGTCGGAAGAAAATTTTTTCGCGCAGGAAGTCCGAAACATCGATAGGCGAGGCGCCCAGTGTCACAAAGCGGCCCCGCGTCTCTACCCAGTGGATATGGCCCGTCTCGGCCCGGCCCAACACCGTGTCGAGATCGGAGCGGACGTTGGCGAGCCGATCGGCGCACTGATCGACGATCTCATTCCGGCCCTCGAGCACGCGTACCGAGTGCTCGACTGCGTCGAGCGCTGCATCCAATCGGAAATAGGCGGCTTCCATGTCGCCCCCGGGCTCGAGCGGCTCGAGCTGGCGGCGACCCGCCTGGCCAAGGAGCAGACGGAACAGACTTTCAGCCGCCCCCCGGGCGCCCTCGACGAGCCGGGGCCGTGCGACGCGCGACGGATCCTCGGCGAATCTTGCGGCCTCGACCGCAGCCACCACGTCGTCGAGCAGGCGCCGTACCTGGCCCGATGAGGCCTTGATGCTGAAGAACTCCGTGGCCACATCCTCCACCGCGTGGGCTTCGTCGAAAACCACCACATCGTGATCGGGGAGGATGGCGCCACCCTTGAGTCGCGTGGCGAGATCCGCGAAGTAGAGGTGGTGGTTCACGACCACGAGAGCCGCGCGCATGGCATCCTGGCGTGCGCGCGTGAGGTGGCACTCCTCGAAGCGGCTGCAGCGCGCGCCAAGCCGTGTCTCCTTGGTCGAACACACCTCGAGCCACATCGGGTCGTCGTCGGGAAGCCCCTCGAGCTCCATACGGTCACCGGTCTCGGTGGCCCCGGCCCAGCGTTCGAGCTCGGCCACGCGACGCGACGGGTAAGCAAGCGACCTGGGAGAGCGCAGGAAGTCGGCGAGGCGCCTCTTGCAAAGGTAATTCTCCTGGCCCTTCAGGTAGACCGCGTGCGCCGGCCGCCCGAGCGCGCCTTCGAGGAAGGAGACGTCCTTGAAGAAGACCTGCTCTTGCAGGTTGCGCGTGCCGGTCGACACCACCACGGTCCTTCCGCACAAGATCGCCGGAACCAGATACGCGAGGGTCTTGCCCGTGCCCGTGCCCGCTTCGGCGAGCAGCACGCCGCCATCCTCGATGGCGCGGCCGACCGCCTCGGCCATGCTGACTTGCGACGCGCGCGCTTCGTATTGGACGAGGCTCGAGGCGATCGGGCCCGTCGGCGAGAAGATGTCGGCGACCCCGCTCAAAGCACATACCGGAAGATAAAGAACACAAGAACGCCGAACGTCAATAAAAAGGCCGCGATGACCCAGGGATCGGTGCGCGTGGCGTCGAGGATGGACTGTGCCCTCTTCCTCACGCCCTCCGGGCTGTCGCCTGTGACGAGCTCGTGCGCCAGATTGCGTGCGGTGCGGTAATCACCGGCAATGTAAGCGCGCTCTGCCTTTTCGAGAGTCGCCGCAGGATCACTCATGGGAAGGATTCTATGTTCGCGCTCCGGCCGGGGTCAACGTTCTTGCGCGGCTTCCGGCCCGTCTTCCGGCTCGACGTCGCTTGTTGTCCGGCGCGCCATGGGCTAGGATACGCCGCGATGTCGATTGGGACTCGAGACAGGCCGTCGGGGGATGAATCGTCCGAGGTGCAAGGCGAGATCGCCCGAAGGCCTGCGTGGGCTCCGTTGCGGGTGCTCGCGATCGTGACCGGTCTCTTCCTGGTGCGCGGTCTGCTCGGCCTTCTCGCGCGTTACTGTCTGGGCCTGCGCCGCGTCGCCACGGCGAGGTGGGATGGCGTGTCGCTTTCCCTTGATACCGAGTGGTCGGTTTTTGGTAGGGTCGTGCGCCGTCAGAAGACCCTGGCACGCCTCGCGGACCTGCGCGCCGTAAGGTTCGAGAACCGCAAGCGGTACGTGTACCTCCTCGTGGGCTTCGGCGCGCTCGCGATTGGGACGTGGATCGGGATCCAGTGGCTCGTGGACGGCCTCAGGGCCGGGTACCCCTACCTCGCGCTGATCGGCGCCGGCGTGATCGCGCTCGGTGTCGCGGTCGACCTATGCCTGTACCTTCTCGTCCCCGCAGGACGGGACGCGAGCAGGTTGTTGATCGTCGTCGGGCCGTGGTGCACGGTCCTGACCGGCGTCGACCCCGGCGCTGCCGAACGTTTGCTCGGGGCGATTCGCGGTGCGTTCGGCTCCCTCACGGCCCAACGCCGCTGATGGACGATCTGCTCGGCAAGCGCTTCGTCGTCGTCGCCGGCAAGGGCGGTGTGGGGCGCACCACGGTTTCTCTCGTGATCGGAAAGCTCGCCGCCTTGCGCGGTAAGCGGGTGCTCGTGTGCCTCGCGAACGCTCCGCCCCGCTATTCCGATTTGCTGGAGGAGACCGTTCTCGATGCGAAGATCCAAGAAGCCGTGGGCGGCCTCCATGTTGTGAACCTGGATCCGAAGGTGTGCGAGGAAGAGTACGGCCTCATGATCCTCCACAACAGGATCCTTCACCGTCTGGTCTTCGGCAGCAGGATCGTCAGGACGTTCCTCGACGCGGTGCCGGGGCTCGCCGAGTGGGCCATGCTCGGCAAGGCCACTTACCATGCGCTCAAGACGTCGGACGGGGGGCCCGAGTACGACATGGTCGTCTTCGACTCGCCGGCCACGGGTCACGGTCTGGACGTGCTTGCCTTGCCGCGGGCCATCGTGTCCGCCGTCCCGGGCGGCCGCATGCGCGAGGAGGCGGAGCTCAGGGTCGCGCTCATGGGTGACGCCTCTCAGTGCGAGGTCGTTCCGGTCACGATCCCCGAGGAGATCCCTGTGAACGAGACCATCGAGCTCGTTGCCGCCTTGGGGAGGCTCGGGCTCGCCGTGCGGCGCATGGTGGTCAACATGATGTCGTCGCGGGCGGACGCGGATGAGCTGCTGGGACATATCGCCGGGCTCGCGGAGGAGGGCGTGACCAGACCCTCCTGGCTCGTTCCAGCGGCTGCGGCCGTTCGTGCGCGGCAGATGGAGAAGGACAGCCTCGCGCGTCTCGCAAAAACGGTCTGCGTCCCGCAAATCGAGCTGCCCGCCCTGCCGGGGGGCTGGCTGCACGAGGGGTCGATCCTGACGCTGGTCCGTGCTTTCGAGGCGGCTTTCACGCCAAAGCAGCGCGCTTGAAACCTACCTGCGCATTGTCGAGGCGGCGCGCGTGGTGACGAAATAGCGGGCCGGCCATTGCCTGTAGTAGACGGCGTCGAGCAACACGCCGCCGCGGTCATCATACTCGCAAACGGTCTGCTCCTCGTCGTTCTGCTTACACCGCACCTTGCCGAATACGCGCAGGAGGGAGCCGGGCTGCACTTTGTTAAGCCCCGGGGACGTGTCGGTCGCCGTGAGCGCGACGATGGCCGAGAAGCCGCCCGAGGTCTTGAAGTGCACCGTGACACGACACGATCCGCTGGAGTCGTCGTCGCACAGATGGCGCTCCTGGTGCTGCCGGTGCGACAGAGCGATGAGGTATCGTCCGTCCGGCGCCTGGGTCACCTTTTCGACGACGCCGAACCATGCGATCAGCTTGCCTTCGAAACTCGAAGGAGAGGACGTCACGTCGCCGTACCCGTATTCCTTGCCCTGTTCGTCGTAGGACTCTTCGTCGTCGAGAGGCACGTAGTAGCGGGAAAAGCCGTACTGGCCGGCGCCGCACCCCGCGAAGGCCGGTGCAAGCGCGGCCGCGAGCAACCCAAGAAAGCGTACCTGAGCGCTCATCGCCGCGAGCTCTCTTCGAAACGTTCCATGAGTAATCCGATCTCCCTCAGTTGATCCTGGAGCAGGTTGACCTGCATGCGCTTCTCCTCGATAGCCTGGTTCATGGACGCGATCTCGCTTTGCAGGTGCACGATGTGCTGCGTGATCTCATCCTGCCTTTCAGCCGAGGCCTGCAGCAGTGTCGGGATGTTGACCCCCATGCTCTCCAGGGTCCGGCGGATGACGTTGACGATGAGCTTCTCGTTCAGCCCCTCGAGAGGGACCTGTTTCATGAGGCTGAGCGCCTGATCGACGCCGTACTGCATCTGGGCCGCCGTTCCGTATTCGTATGGTCCTTGGGACATGCCGCCTCCTTCTTGCGCGATTTCGCCCCCAAATAGAAAACATAGTCGTCCTTCCCGCCACGGTCAACGTTCATCGAAGTCCGCCGTGTTCACCGGTTTACGCGCCGTTGCCCTCCTGATAAATTCAAATCTCCGGGCTTCCACACGCGCGAGTCCCTGCCGCGGTTCGAGGTGAGGAGATGATTGTCAGGAACAGGATTCTGGTGCTCTTCTTCCTGGGGCTCTTCCTGCCCGTCGCCGCGGTCGTGCTCCTTTCCCTCATCGGGCTCGTCGCCATCGATGTTGACTTTTCGGGTCGTTCGCTCGTGTTCGGCGTGGGTGCGCTCGCTCTCCTCGTGACGGCCACCCTGCTCGTGCTGCGCGCACTGCTCGGCAAGGTGGCGGACCCGGTCGCACAGATGCTCGCGGGGATCGAGGAGATATCGCACGGGAACCTCTCTCCGACGTTGCCTCCCACCGCGCCCGGAGAGCTGGGGGTGATCAACGAGGCGCTGCGCACCATGTGCGGACAGATGCGGATGATCCTGTCTCAGCTGCGTATGCTTTCGACCCGCGTCGTCGAAGCCACCGACCGTGCTGGAACAGCCTTCGACGAAGTGCGGGACGGCGCCTTGGTCCAGTCTGAGACGGTTGCCAAGACTTACTGTGCCGTGGGGGAGCTCAGCGAGGGGCTGCTCGGTGCGTCCCGGGAGATCGAGGCGCTGGCAAAGCGCATCGACGACGGCGCATCCGCGATCTACCAGATGGACGTTACCATCTGCCGCGTCGCGGAGAACATTGGCGGCCTGCGGACCAGCATCGAGGAGGCCATCCGCACCACGCGCGACGGCGACAAGAACGTGAAGCTCCTCGCGTCCGACATGGGCGATTTGTCGTCGCGCATCGAGACCGCCAAGAGCGCTCTCGGACAGATGATTTCCGGTACGGAGCAGGCGCGGCATGACGCCCGCGACGCGACCGAAATCATGGGCGGGCTCGAGAGCGAGACCGAGCGCATCGGCAAGGCCATCGAGGCTGTCATCGAGGGCTCGAACGCGGTGCATGTCTCGAATGACCGGATCCTTGAAGTCACAACCACATTGGAATCCAGAGTGGAGAGGGTCGATGACGTCATCGAGTTCATCCGCAACCTGGCCGAACGGACCAAGCTGCTCTCCATCAATGCCTCCATCATCGCATCCGAGGCCGGGGAGCACGGGCGGGCGTTCGCTGCCGTGGCGCACGAGATAAAAGACCTGGCGCAGTCCACGGCCGGCGCCATCTCCGAGATTTCCAAGGTCGTGGCCGGGCTCAAGGAGGGCTTCGCCCAGACCGTGGGCACGATCCAGAAGGGCCAGGCCGACGTCGACTGCGGCGTGAGCCTGGCGCGGGACGCGGTGGTGCTCCTGCACTCCATCCCCGAGCAGGTCCACCGGGCGGCGGCGCGCAACAGCGAGATCGCGGGCCGCACCGAGACCCAGGTGCAGAAAGGGCGGGAGATCGAGGAGATCATCGGAAAGATCCTGTTCACCCTCAACCAGGTGAGCGAGCTCCTGTCGGCTCAGATCACCCGCAACGACCGCACCCTGGCCCTCTACCACAACATCGGCGTCACGTCGGATCAGGTCCTCGGCTCCACACGCGAGCATGCCTACACCTCGAACGAGGTCACGCGCTCCGTCGAGGGCATCAGCGCCGACTTCCGCACGCTGGCCGACCTGGTGCGCCAGCACCTCGCTTCCTTGGGAACGGTGGTCAAGCTGTCGCAGGACGTGGTGAAGATCACCGAACGCAGCAACAAGGGGGCAAGTGAGCTGTCCGCCCTCATCGAGGACCTCAACCGATGGGCGCAATACCTCGGCGACGACTTCCGAAAGCTCGATGTGAGTGGGGCCGACTGACCTCAAAGATACGTTGTTTCGATGGGTTGGAGCCGTTTCGCACTTCGAACGTTTCCCGTCATTGGCCTTGACCCTGGATCTGCCATTTGATAGTAGATGACGGCCTTTTCGCGACACGCGGTTTTCAGCAGGTTCAGCGTAAAGGTGAGGAGACGTGTTGATGCACGCCACACAGGCAGCGTTGATAGGCTGGGCCCAGCCGACAGGGGCCGCGGCTCCCTCTGGCGGTGCGCCAGCGACGGTTTCAGGCGAAGGCAAGGCGGGGACCAAGGCCCCTGGTGGTCCGGGTGGGATCCCCCCCGGGCCGTGCGGGGACATGGGCTCGGCCACCTCGATCGTCCTTATGCTGGCCATGTTCGCGATCTTTTACTTCCTGCTCATCCGGCCGCAGCAGAAAAAGGCCAAAGAACACCAAAAGATGATCGATTCCGTCCAGAAGGGCGATGAGATCATCACGGCCGGGGGCCTCGTGGGCCGCGTAACCGGGACCTCGGATCGGTTCTTGACCATCGAAATATCGGAGAAGGTGCGCGTGCGCGTGGTGAGATCCCAGGTGGCCAGCAAAGAGGTCGCCACGGCGGAGAAGAAATAGTGGAACGCAAGTGGTACTGGAAGGTTGGTTTCTGGGTCGCGCTGCTGCTCATCGGCGTGGCGGCCTCACTCACGTCGTTCGTACCCAGGCCCGCCGACGGGGCGAAGCCCGATATCCTCCCCAAGTCGTTGCGCAAGCTCTTTCCGGGGATCAACATGGGGCTCGATCTCCAGGGCGGTATCCGACTCGTGTACGAGGTACAGGTCGACTCGGCCGTCCAGGACAAGCGCGATCACATGGCGCACGCAATCGTGCAGCAGTTCGAGGAGAAGGCCGAGCTGAAGGGCGTCAAGTTCATCCGCAGCCGCGAGGACTCGCGGAAGTTCGACCTCGTCTTTCCGTCCGAGGGCGACCGGCAGGCCGAGGACGTGCGCGTGATCCTGAAGGATTTCAGGCAGAGCGTGACGGTCGAGATGGAGGAGGGAGCGGTCTCCCACTGCATCATGGTCGAGGCGCTCGTCAACGATACGCGCGACATGGCGGTCAAGCAGGCCATCGAGACGATCGGCAACCGCATCGACGAGCTCGGCCTGGCGAACACGACCGTCGCGCCCCGCGGGGTCGACATCATCGTGGAGATCCCGGGTGTCGACGAGAGGCAGATCACGAGGATCAAGCGTATCATCAGCACCACCGCCCGTCTGGAATTCAAGATCGTCGACGAGAGCGGGAGCGAGAAGTTCTTTGAGCCGCTCTCGGAGAAGCTGGTCAAGGACGGACCCATCAAGCTTCAGAAGGAGCGCGTGCAGGCGGGCGAGGAGGGGACGGTCTGGTCCTACTACCTCGAGGCCAAGGATCAGCCCGGCGGCAAGACCGGCCGTCAGATCCTCAAGGAATTCTTGAAGGACAAACAGCTCCCCGACAACCGCTCTGTCGGCTTTCAGCGTCGGCAGGCCACGGACGAGGCGGGCAACCCGACCCCCGACGTGGTATGGCGCACGTTTTACATGGACGCCACCGCCGGCATCACGGGCGACTACGTGGACACAGCCATGGTCGCCAACGACGACCAGAGCGGCCAGCCCTACGTATCCCTGTCGTTCAGTCAGGCCGGGGCCGATATCTTCGCCAAGCTCACCGAGAAGAACGTGAAGAGGCGCATGGCCATCCAGCTCGACGACAAGGTGAACTCTGCGCCCGTCATCCAGGAGAAGATCGGCGGCGGCCAGTGCCGCATCACGCTCGGCGGCTACGAGGCCTACAACAAGCTCTACACCGAGGCCCAGGATCTGGTGGTCGTGTTGCGGGCCGGCGCTCTGCCTGCGCCGGTGCGGCCAATTACGGAGACGACCATCGGACCGGCAATGGGCCGCGACGCGATCGCGCTGGGCAAGATGGCGGCAGTGGTCGGCACCGTTCTCGTCCTGCTGTTCATGGCCGTCTACTACAGGGGCAGCGGCGTGGCGGCGAACGTCGCGCTCATCGTCAACCTGTTCGCGATCATCGCCATCCTCGGCGGCGCGGGCGCAACCCTCACGCTTCCCGGCATCGGAGGCATCGTGCTCACCATGGGCATGTCGGTGGATGCGAACGTGATCATTTATGAGCGCATCCGAGAGGAGTTGCGCGGCGGCAAGTCGCCGCGCGCGGCGGTCGAGACGGGCTATGCCCGGGCATTTTGGACCATCTTCGACTCCCATCTCACGAATTTCATCGCCGGCGTGGTCCTCCTGCAGTACGGGACCGGGCCTATCAAGGGGTTTGCCGTGACACTTCTCGTCGGCATCGCCACGAGCCTGTTCACGGCCATTTACGTCAGTCGGATCGTTCTCGACTGGCTCACCCGCAACAGGGCAGAGCGCCTCAGCATCTGAAGAATATGGAATTTTTCAAAACAGTCCCGAACTATGACTTTATGGGCCGCAGCCGTTTCTGGCTGACCGTGTCCGGCATCGCGATCACGTCGAGCATCCTCCTCACGATCATCGTGGGGCCCAAGTACGGCATCGACTTCGCGGGCGGCACGGAGATCCAGGTCGCATTCAAGCACACGGTGGACACCGGCGAGGTGCGCAAGACACTCGAGGAGATCGGCCTGCCGGCAAGCGAGGTCGTGACCTTCGGGACGCAGGAGGCCTCGTACCTCCTCCGGCTCCAGGCCATCTCTCCGGTCACTCCCGAGAAGCTCGCGAAGGCCAAGGCGGCGTTCGTGAAGCGGCTTGAAGGCAACGGGGTGAGTCGTTTCGACCTGTCGCCGGGCGGCGACAAGCTCACCATCTTCCTCGCTAAGGACGTTCCCATAGCACAGGTCGAGAAGGGCATCGTCGACTCCGGGCTCATGCTCGGCCTGCGCGACGAGCGCGAGCAGGAAGTGAAGAGCAAGGGGGAGGACGACGAGGAGGAGGCTGCGGAGGCGTCCAAGCGCTGCGAGAGCGTGAGTTGCTCGTGGCCTCAGCAGGGTATCCAGGCCTACGAGGTCAACCTGAAGGGCGTGGCCGACCACGTCATGGAAGGCCTGCGCGCGAAGCCGTTCGGCAAGGACGCGGTCAAGCTCACGTCGGAGTGGGTGGGCCCCAAGGCCGGAAAGCAGCTCAGGGACGCGGGCATCGCGTCCGTCGCGTACGCGCTCCTCTTCATCATGATCTACATCGCGGTGCGGTTCGATCTGAGGTTCGCGCCGGGTGCCGTCATCGCCCTGTTCCACGACGTGGCCATCGTCATCGGTGTCTTCGTCATCGCGCGCATCGAGATCACCATGGAGATCGTGGCGGCCGTGCTCACGGTCGTGGGGTACTCCAACAACGACACCATCGTGGTCTACGACCGCATCCGCGAGACGCTGGGCAGGCTCAAGGACCGCGAGATCGAGAGCGTGGTCAACAGGGCCATCAACGAGACCCTGAGCCGTACGATCCTGTCGTCGCTCACCACGCTCATCACGGCCCTGTCGCTGCTCATCATCGGCTGGAATACTTCTATTCGCGACTTTGCCTTCGCCGTGTTTCTCGGCGTCATCGTGGGCACGTACTCTTCCATCTTCATCGCTGCTCCGGTCATCGTGTTCCTCGAAAAGCGCTTTTCCAAGCTCTCTCGTAAAAAGGCCTAGGTGCCGCCATCGCCGCCATGGACTGTTGCCAGCCCTGACCCGGTGCTTGTCGACCGACTGATCGACGAGTTGGCTGTGGTGCGACCGATCGCCGCCTGCCTCGTCAACCGCGGATACAAAGACGCCGCCGCGGCCAGACAGTTCCTGGACCCGCGGCTCGCCGAGCTCAGCCTGCCATCCGGAATGGCCGATATGGACAAAGCGGCGGGCCGGGTCGTTTCGGCGATCGGAGACAAGGAAAAGGTCGGAGTCTTCAGCGACTATGACGTCGACGGCGTCTCGAGCGCCGCTCTCACCGCGTCGTTCCTCGGCGATCTCGGGGTGGAGACCGAGACGATCATCGCCGATCGTTTCGCGGGCTACGGTCTCGGCGCGGACGCCGTTGACCGTTTCGCTGCTGCAGGGTGCTCGCTTGTCCTCGTCTTCGACTGCGGCACCAGCGATCACGCGGCGATCCGGCATGCCCGCGAGCGCAAGATGGATGTGGTGGTCGTGGATCACCATCGCATCGAGGGCGCCGTCCCCGACGTGCTGGCCTTCGTGAACCCCCAGAGGGTGGACTGCGGGTTCGGCGACACGACGCTGGCCTCGGTGGGGCTCGCGTTCTACTTCGCGGCGGCGATCCGCACCCGGCTTGCGCAGAACGGGTTGATCTCGAGGAAGGATGTGGATCCCAGGTCGCTGCTCGATCTCGTGGCGCTGGGCACCGTGGCGGATGTCATGCCGCTCGCCGGCAACAACCGCATCCTCGTGCACCACGGGCTGCGCCAGATCTCGTCGGCGTCCCGCCCGGGAATCCGCTCCCTCATCCGGGCCGCCCGCATCCGCGCAATTCGCGTGAGGGCCAACCACATCGCGTTCCAGCTTGCTCCCCGGCTGAACGCCGCCGGGAGGCTGGGGAGCGCCATGGAGGCCTTCCACCTCCTCATGGCGAAGACCCCGGCGGATGCCGATCGGCTGGCCGACAGGCTCGATCGTTTGTCCCAGGATCGCAGGGCGGTCGAAGACGAGGTCGTGAGCATGGCGCGGCGCAAGATCGAGGAGGCCGATGCGGGTGGCGAGCCCATCGTCTTCGTCGCCGAGGACGGCTGGCACCGCGGCGTGCTCGGGATCGTAGCCGCCAGGATCGCCGAGGAGTCGCGCAAGCCCACCTACGTGGTCGGTTTCGAAGGGGACGTGGGTACGGGATCGGCGCGGGCTCAGGGACAGATCGATCTCCACGAGAGCCTCTCGCACGCCGCGTCGTCCCTGCTGCGTTTCGGTGGGCACCGCGACGCGGCGGGGTTTACGGTCGAAAAGGGCAGGGTGGGCGAGTTCAAGCGATTACTGGTCGAATTCGCGCGAGAGAACCTGCGGCTCGTGGAGGGAAAGGGCGTGGTGTGCGACGCCAGACTGCAGCCCGTCGAGATCACGCGGGAGCTCCTTGCCGATCTGGAGCGGCTCGGACCTTTCGGACAGGGCAACCCGGAGCCCGTGTTCGATGTGGACGGGCTGTACGTGCTCGACAAACGGGTCGTCGGCCGCGAGCACTTGAAGCTCGAGCTCAAGACGCCCGTCGCGTCCGTGGCGGCGTTCGGTCCTCGTATGGGAGCCGGCATCGACAGTATCCCCGCGCTCATCAGAGTCGCTGCGGTCGTGTCCCCGGACGAATGGCGCAAGGAGGGATCGCCGGAGCTTCGCTTGGTCGCCTCTCCGGTGCAAGGGACGTGAGGAGAGAGCCGTTTATCGCAGGCAGAACAGGAGGACGCCCTCGCCGCTCAGCTCGAGCGAGTTGAGGCTGGGGTCGAAGGGGCCGCCGCGGGCCGGTCGCGGGAGCAATCGACCGAACCAGCCCACGAGCCCCCCGGCCGGCACGACCACACCCTGGTCCGGGGTGACCTCGAGGGAGAACGGCGCGACCGGGGTACGAAGCGCGACGGCGCCGCGCCCGGAGAAGTTGACGAGCGGGTCGTTGACGCCCGGGAGCCGTCCGTTTTCGAAGCCGACCGTGCGATCGAAGGCGAACACGAATTCCTCGCGGATGTAGGCGGTCTCGTCGTCGAGCGTCACCGCCGTGAAGACGGCGTCGCGCGGGTGGAATCCGAGCCTGCCGGAGCCCTCGATTTCGAAGACCGGGCTTTCTGTCGAGCCGAACAGCTCCTCCACCTCGTGCCCCTTTTGCCTGCGTTTGAGAGGCCTGTACGCGAGCCCGGGGCTTATGCAGAAGTGGAGCCCGTCGAGGCGCGCGAAGCCCTTGTTCTTCACCTCCATGACGAGGTAGCCCGCGGCGTTGACGAGAAAGCCGCCGTCGAGTGGGATGGGCAGGCGGGCTTGCGACACCAGATCGGCCACAGCCACCGGCTCTCCAGCGTTCTGCGAGTTGTGCGAGAGAGGCAGGGGATTCGCTGCGGTGAGCGTAACCCATCCGCCCATATCACCGTGCTGGCGCCCCGTCCCCGCGGCGACCGGGTGTTCGGACGTGCCGGCTCCATGTTCGCCCTGCGCAAACGGGCTGGCCTGGCAGTCGGGGGTCGAGAAATGGTCCATCCTTTGGATGCCGCCGCCTGCGCCGGCCTGACGGAACGCCTCTTCAGCGGCCTCCTGGTCGCCGAGCCGCAAGCAGGCCAGCCCGAGGTAGCCGTAGGCCTTGCGATACTCCGGATCCATATGCAGCGCCTCATGAAGCTCTCCGCGAGCTTCGATCGTGCGGCCCGCTTTCAGGTAGACGAGCGCCAGGTTCAGGCGCAGCCTCGGCTCCTTTGGGCTCTGCGCAACGAGCCGTTCAAGGATCGCTATTGCGCGCGGGTACAGGCCGATGTGGAAGCAGACGAGGCCCATCGTGGCAAGCCCGGCGGGGTCGGACGGCTGGGACTCGAACGCGGCGTCAACGGCCCTTTTCGCTTCCTCGATCTTGTCGGCCTTCACGAGCTCCGCGCTCCTATGGAGATGCAGGAGAAACTCCTCGCACGCCACCATTCCGCTCCCCCGATCGTCGAACTCGATGATCTTTTCGGCTGTCATTCCGTGGAGGTTAGTTCCCTTGGGTCTTCTTTTCAAGCTGGGCCGCGATCAGACAGGGATGCCACGACGGGAGGCGGGATCGAACCATGGGGAATGACCTTGCGAACGGTGCGAAAGAGGGGAGTCGAACCCCTACACCCGAACGGGTACAGGTACCTGAAACCTGCGCGTCTGCCAGTTCCGCCACTTTCGCATGCGGCCGGAATCTTCATACACGAATGGGAACGACTGTCAAGCGACGGGCTCGGCCCTACTCAAGATCCGGGGCTTCGCTGTCGTTGTCGGGAAGCTGCCTGGGCTCCTCGTCCTCGAGGGGCGAGGAATCGATATCCTCGAGCGGGTCGCCCGTCATATCCGCACCAGCCTCGACGAGGATTTCGCGGATGTCGGATTCGCGCGCAACAAGGGGACCCTGTGGGCCTTCTCCCGGGGCCTCGTCCGGCCCGGTCGCGTCCCGAGTCGTACGCATCGAGCGCTCACGCTTCAACACCGCGGCCAGGATTTTCATGTTCTTCTTGCGCACCTCGAGCGACTTGCGCAGTTGTTCCGCGGTCGCACGAAGCTTCTCCCGGTCCTCGGCGAGCCCGGCGATGAGGCTCTCTTGCTCGGCCAGCACGTGCTGCAAATCGGAGTTGCTCCCCTCGTGCTCCGCCGCGGAAGTGCTCGCGGCGATTTCCGCGCGCAGGCGTACGATCTCCTCCCGCAGCTCCCAGATCTCGCCGTGCCGCGCCTCGAGCTGTGAGGAAGCGTACTTGAGCTCGGTCTCAAGATCCTCACGCACCTTGAGGAGCCCGGTCTCATTCTCCTCTTTGAGCCTCGCCACTTCCCGCTCGATCTCCAGGACCCTCCGGCCCCGTTCGGAAATTGGGGACCCGTTGTCGTCCGTCGTCCCGCTCTCCTTGTGTGCTTCCTCGATCGCCCGCTCGCCGTCGGCAAGAGCGGCCATGGCGCGCTCCAGATCCGCTTCGAGCTGTTCGGTCCTGGCCGAGGCGCTGCCGACCTGATCCTTCGCCCGCGCGAGCTCGACTTCCAGATCGACCGCGCGCGCTTCGGCAGTGAGAGCCCTCGTCCTGGCGGCTTCGGCCGAAGTTGCGTTGGGCCGCAGGCGTTCGAGCTCGAGGCGTGCAGCGACCAGATCCACCCGGGCCTGGTCAAGCACCACCTCGATTTCCGCGGCGCGTTTTTCCGCAGCCAGAGCCCTTCTCGTGATCGTGTCGATGGCCAGTTCCTGACGCTTGTTCTCGTCTGCCCTTTGCTCAAGCTGCCGCTCAAGCTCGGCGGCTCTCGCCTGGGCGCGCGAAAGGTCCTGCTCGAGCGTCGTGCGGCGCGTCTCGTTTTCGAAGAGCCTCTGCTCCGCTTGGGCACGGGCGGCCTCGAGGTCGCGCTTCCCCAGCTCGACCTGTACGAGCCTTGCGTCTGCGGCGGTTAGGTTCCGCTCGGCCTTTTCGCGCGCCGCCATCTCGCCTACGAACCGCTGGCGCTCCTCGCGCAAGGTCGACTCGAGCCGTTCGTGTTCGCTCGCGGTACGGGATTGCAAATCGTTCCGCTCGGCCTCGAGGCGCGCGAGATCCGCCGCGCGCTCGTTTGCCTCGGCGAGCTCGATTTCCAAGCGTCGGACGCGCTCCCTGGCGCCCGTCAGCTCACGTCTTTGTCGTGAGGCTTCGGAGTGGAGGGCCGAGAGCTCGGCCTGCGCCGCAGCGGCCTGCTCGACCGCTTCGTCCTGGTCGCGTTGGCGCGCCTTGTTCTCGGCCCGTAGCGTCCTCGCTTCGGCCGCCAGCCTGTCCCTCTCCCGTTCGAGGTCCTCGCGCTCCCTGGCGGAGAGGTCGCGCTGATGGCTCACGTCGGCCAGAACCTGGGCGGCCTTACGTGCATCCCGGCCGGCTTCGAGGAGCCGCGTGTCCATCTGCGAGAGGCGCTCCGCGAAGTCGTTGCGGGCGGCGTCGGCATCGGCGATGAGCTTGTCGCGTCTCGCGAGCTCACGCTCCAACCCGGTCGCCTTGTCGCCGAGGGTCGCGATCTCGAGGCGCAGATCCGACACGTCCTCGAGCTTCGAGGTCAGAGCCGCAATGCGGGTTTGCTGGGCCTCCACGTTGCGGGCCCGCGCCTCGGACTCCTTTTCAACCACCGCAAGGACGCCGGAGAGCTCACCGAGCCGCCGCCTCACCGGATCCGCGAGCAGACTGTACGGCAGCTCGGCGATGACGTTGTCGTCGACCTTGCGGTAACGCGACGAGCACAGGCACAGGAAATGACTCGGCGGCTCGACCTGCTCGGACGTCATCCGGTCGTCGAGGATCGGGGACTCCGCAACCTCGCGGCGCCCGACCGGAAAAAGGACGGCTCCATGCAGGGGCTGCTGCCCGAGCAAGGTCACGTGCGGGAAGTGCCGACGCAGGGCACGCTCCAGGTCGAGGAATCCCGGTAGGCCCGCGGGCGCTGAGCCCTCGAGGAGCTGCGCGTCCCTGTTGGGCACCAGGATGGCGAGCAGTCCCGAGGGCTGGATCGCGGAGCGCGCCGCCTTGAGCAGGGGGTCGATCTCCGGCCTGTATGAGGTCTCCATCGCGGCGAGCGCCGTGATGATCACCAAATCCGCGGCGGGCTGGGAGAGCGGCAGGTCGGGCAAGTGTGCCACGACGCGGCACAACGGGCCTGTCTGATTCCGTGTCTCCCGTTTCGTCCCATGCACGACCAGAACGCCACCTGCTGTCCGCGCGAGGAACGCGGCTCCGCGCTCGTCGGGTGGGTATAGGTCCACGACGATCTTCCCCTGAGCCAAGCGCTCGCAAAAGAGGTAGGTCGGGACATGCGACGCAACGTCCATGGTGCACGATTCTATCGTGGAACCTCCGTCGCGTCACCAGTGCCGCTAAAAAGGGAGAACCGGAAATCTGGATAAAAAAACGGCGAACTCGGTGGATGTGGGGGGGGGCATCCGGGGCGAGTCCGCCGTCAAAGGGCGTTGTGAAAGCAAATATCGTGCCGCAAAACGATCCCTGCCATGTTATCTTGATCTGACGGGCTCGAAGTGATTGCGAATTCCATCCATACAGCAGGGACCGTTCAAAAATCGCACCGATCGCGTCAGGATGCGGAATCCATGGAAAACGAGCCTCGTCCTCTCGCTGTTCCCGTGTTTCGCGCGCGCAAGTTGGCGTTGCAATGTTTCCGTTGAATTGGAACGTTTATTTCACATATGAAGAAAATAATTGCTTTTTTGAAATGAGAGTAGGCTCAAACTGGGAGGAATCAGAAAATGTATTCGGCGCGTGTCCCGAGCTGGAAGCCGAGCCCGAAACCGCCGTCCACGTAGACCGCGACGTTCCTGTGCGGCTTGAACCTCGCTCCGACCAGGAAGTTGACCCACGGGACGATGCCTGTCGGCAGATCGTCCACTGTCCCGTAGTCTTCACCTTTGTTGCACCAGTCGTCCACGCCGATATCGGCGGTCTTACACTTGTCGAAGCCGCCCGACTTCTTGGTGGCCTCGGTCTCCACGATGTCGCCCCACGGGATGCCGAGCCCGAGGCCCGCGCCGTAGGTGATGGCGACCCAGTCCGTGAACGACGTGCTCCAGATAAAGTCCACGGTGAGAAAGAAGGCCTGCAGATCGTTGGTGATCACGGACCAGCTGTTGCCGTCCTTGCCGGACTCCTTGTAGGAGATGGGGTCGCTCCAGCCCAGGCTTGCCCACCAGGCCGCGGCCGTGATGTCGAAGCCGCCCTTGCGATACGTGAACTCCGCGCCCACCGCCACGTTGCTGATGAGGGGCAGCGCGGACTTGTTCCTCGACTGCGTGTCCACGCCGAACATGGTGATGAACCAGTTCGGGATCATGATCCAGCGCAACCTCGGGCCCACCCCGAAGTACGGCGTGTCCGGGTTCTCGGCGCGGCCCGCGTCCTGCTCCACGACCGGCGCCGCGATCTCGGGCTTCGCCTCCTTGCCCGCGAGAAAGTCGTCGTCACCGGTCCCGGCGTCTCCACCTTGCGCCGGTTGCGCGATCGCCGGCTGCGGCCCCTCGCCCGAGCCGGCGGGATCCATCTGGGCCCGGGTGGTTGCGGGCATGGCGAGCGCCGCGACAGCGAGGAGCATGCACAAGGTTGCTCTCATGGGCGTATCCTCCGCGTCCTGTGGGTTTCGGATCGCAGGACAGTATAGGCCCACAATCCCCCGCGCTCAACTCGGTTCAGGGACAAAGAAGCTACTGGGCGATCGTGGACTTGCCGGGCTGATCCTCGTCGACCTTGCGCAGGAGATCAGAAGAGTCCTTCTTGATGTCGCGCAGCGCGCCTTCCATGCGCGCCATGGCGCGGCGCAGGTCATCCACGTCTTCCTGGGTGGCCAAGTTGAAGAGGGCCACGACCCGTTCTTTCTGCGCCTCGAGCACACCGGAGAGCTTTGCGGGCGCGCCGATGGCCAGCTCCATGAGCTTGCCGGCCTTCTCGCTCTCGAGGATCTTGGCCACAGCCGGGGACGACAGAAGCGCCATCCCCTTGCTGATCACCTTGTCTTTAATGGATTCCAGCATCGTCTCCTCCTCGCCTCGCCGTGGGTCCGGCGCGGGCCTGCAATAGATAGGGTCCGGACTCCCGGTTGTCAACAGGTGGCTCGGCCCCCAAGCTTCAGATTGCTTGGCCAACGAAACACTGGGAATTGGCCGGCGCGGGCAGCTCGATCTCGGTGATTGGGGAACGACTTGCCGTGTCGAACACCCGCAGCGTCTCCGCGTCTGCGGTCCGGTCCGCCAGGAAGACCTTGTCCCCGCCCGGGGTCGCGGCCAGGTGCCACAGGGAGTCGGCTGCAGCCTCGTGCACCACCGTCACGGACGGCGGATCCGCAGCCAGGTCGATATCCACAAGAGCATCCGAGGCGCCGTCGCCCGTGTCCGGACGGTTCACGACCGCCCACAGCCGATCGTCCGCGACGAAGGTCCATGAGAAGATGTTCCCGCTGGCCTCGGTCTCGGTCACGAGCGGGCCGAGATCCTGTCCGCTCGCGAGGTCCACGGCGTCAATCGCGCCGTCGTCGTAGCCTCCGGCCCAGCTCGAATCCCCGCTGGCATTGAAAAGCAGACGCGCGCCGCGAACCACGAGCGCGTTGTCGAAGATGTGCGTGCCCTCCACCTCGATGCCTTGCACGCCGTTCAAGCCGTCGTCCATATCGACGAGACTCCCGTTCACCGGATCGTAGACCGCAATCGTGGCGAACGGTGTGGCCTTGTACTCCTTCTCGTGGCCGAGACCGACGAAGAGCCGGTCCCCGGCGATTGCGACCGGCCCGGGATCCGGGTTGCCGTCGTCGTCCTTGCCCGCGGCGAAGGCGGTCAGATCGATGGTCTCGGCAAGGCCGTAGGGCTCGGTGGTGGTGTCGACCCGGTCGAGCATGCCGGAGCCGAAAGCGGTCACATAGACGTGGGTGCCGTACATGACCGCGCCGTGCAGGTTGGCGTAGAGCCCGAGCGCGAGCTCGCCTTGCACCGCGAGGTCCGGCCCGGCGAGGTGCACGAGGCGATTCTCGGTCGCGTCGGGCGGTGTCGGGAAGTAGCGGTCGAGCACGAACGCGTTCTCCCCCTGGCAGCGCACGACCGCGTCCGTGCCGGTCGCCACGCCGAGGTCTGTCACCTCGTACGTTTCCGGATCCACGGCGTAGACGCCACCGCCGGTCCCGCTCCAGTCCGCAGCGGCCACGACCAAGGTGATCCGGTCGTCGCCCGTGTCCGTGTCCCCGCCGTCCCCGCCGCCGTCCGCGCCCACGTCTGTTTCGGTGTCCGTGCCGGCCGCGTCCGCCTCGGAGTTGGCGTCATCGCCACTTCCGCAGCCGAGCGGGCCGCCGACCGCGCATGCGGCTGCAAGCAGCGCTCCCCAGTGTCTCTGTGTCATGTCGTTCCTCGGTGGTTCCCTGTGGGGGTTGTCCGCCTCCCCTCCCGGGAGGGCGGGCGCCCGTTCCTCGAGACCCACGAGGCCAAGGTCCGTGCGCGCGCGCGCCAGGGAACCGTGATTCCTTGCACCCCGAAGGTCTGAGGTGCCGCCGAGCAGGTCTCCTGGCTTCCGGATCGACCTACTCGCAGGACCTTCCCAGGCGGCGAACCTCCTTGCAAAGGAGATCCCTCGCGCCCAGTGGGCCACCCTGCTTTCGTTCCCGGTTACAGTGGCGGGGGCCGCGCCGGTGTTGCACCGGCTTCCCTGGACGGGCTTTTTTCGCCCATCCGTGCCACGGCGGCAAAGCACGACTTGGAAAAGATCGACTCCGACCGTCTAGCAGAGCGCATCCGCAGGGTCAATGTCGAACGCCGACTTAGAGCGGCGGGCGAACGTCCACGATGCCGTCCTCGTCTGACTCCGAGACCAGCACGTCCGTCTGGTCCGCGAGCGCCGCCTCGAGCTCCGCGTGGATGTGATCGAAGCACACGTTGTTGCGGTACAGGTAATGGATGGCCGCGGATGTGGTGAACGCCACGCCGATGTAGTCGGTCTCGTCGGTCATGCTCACGACCTGACCGTCGAATGTGCTCAGCATGTTGAGGATGAGGCGCGTGTCGGAATCGATGCGCAGGTACACTGGCTGGTTATAGTCGATCGAAAACTGGAGCATGTCGTGCCAGACTTGGCCGGCGGGCGTGCTCGCGTCGAAGGTCACTGGCTCCGCGCTCGCGAAGGTCACGGTCTCGATGTTCTGCACCGGCGCCGAAATGGCTGTCACGATGTCGAGCACCATGGCGTCGGGCGCGTCGACGAGACAGTCCTCCGACCCGGTGCTCGTGTCCGTGTCCCCGTCGGAATCCGTGTCCATGTCCGTATCAGCATCCGTGTCCGCATCAGCATCCGTGTCCGCGTCCGCGCCGCTGTCCGAGCTCGCGTCGGTACCAGTATCGGTCCCACTAGCGGTCTCGCTGTCGGTCTCCTGGTCCGTCCCTGTGCCAGTGTCGTCCTTGTTGCCTGAGCTGCTCTCGCCGCATGCCGTGAGCAGGAACCCGCACAGCAGCGCCACGCCAACTTTCGACATCGTCGTGTCCATGCATTCACCTCCCGTTTCTCTTACTTCGCAATCTTCCACTGGTGATCAAAGAACCCCGCGGCCAGTACCGGCCGCCCGTCGAGGGCGAGGCCTCCCTTTCGTCCCCACGATGACGCATCGAACACCACGTAGTCCGGCAGGAGCCCAGGTAGGTGCTCGGCGTAATACAGGGCGCGCGCGCTCGCGCCGGTGTACACGAGCACGTAGCGCGAGGGCTCGAGCGGATTCGGATGGATGAACGCGGCTGCAACGGTCTCGCCGCTGTACATCGTGTCGCCCGCGATCACGGCACCGAGCTTCGCGTGGACGGGGAGCGCATCGTTCATGGACGCGAGGAGCCGGTTGCCGCGGGGCGTGCCGATGATCACGAGCGAGCTCGCCTTCATATCCTCGGCCGTGATTTCGGTGTCGGCCTTGACGGGCCAGTGAACGAACGTCCCGTTGCCGGGGTTGGACATGGAAAGCGCGATGCGCTTCGTGATGGCGCACTCGGTCTTGTCCGCGGTGCCGTATACGAAGACGAGCGGCTCGTAGAAGGCGTCCTCGATGGGACCGGACAAGCCTGGCCGCTTGCAAGCCTGCGCGCAGGGGATTGCCGGGCCGGCCAGCCACGCCTGCTTGTCCTTGTGGAGCGCGAAAGGCCCCGGCCCGTCGAGCGCGATCGGCGCCTGCCCGTCCACGGCGATCGAGAGCGCCATCGTGCCCTTGGCGAGCGCCTCGTCCCGCGCCACGGTGAGCGCGGCCACGTTCTCGGTGGTCGCTTTCAAGGCGCCGGATCTCTCCCACACGGCGTCGATCTTGGCCCATGCGCCGTACTCGGCCACGTCGTCGATGGAGAGCCAGCGCGAAGTCCTGTAGCGCAGGTTGGCGGTCAGAAACGTCACGTGGCGCGGGTGCATGTCGCGCCGGTACTTGCGGAAATGCTCGAAGATGCGCCCTCCCTTGTAGGCCTCGTCCCACACGTTGTGGCCCAGGTCCGGCGTCTCGAAAGTCACGTCGTAGCCGAGCTGCTTGTAGCGATCGACGAGCACGCTCGACGTACGCGGCTGGTCCTTTGTCCCGTGCACGAGGTAGAGCGGCAGGTGGCGCCCGTTCTCGGCCCACGAGGTGTTGGAGCGCGCGCTGGCCATGAGCTTCTCCCACGGCAGGAGCGTGACGCCCGCGAGGGAGCTGCTCGCGAGCACGCTGTGGTACCCGCACAGGGGTACCGCCGTGGCGAACATGTCCGGGTAGTGCAGCGGGATGGAAGCCGCGCCGATGCCGCCCATGGACGCGCCTGTCATGTAAACGCGGTCGGGGTCGATGCGGTAGCGCTCCATGACGCGCGCCACGGCTTCGAGCACGTCCACCTCTCCGAACGTGCGGTACCATGAGTTGCCGAACGCCTCGGGCGCGAGCACGAAGAACGGCTGGTCGTTCATGGGCTTGGGCGCCCGCTCGCGCGAGATCTTGGTTTCGCCCGGCACGTCGGCCACGCCGAACACGGACTGAATCATGGAGATGGGCAGCCCGTTCATACCGTGCAAGGCCACGATCAATCCGAAGCGCCGCTCCTTCTGCTCGCGCCAGGCGCGGGGCACGTAGAGCGCGTAGTAGCGGTAGGAGCCGTCGATGGCGGAGCGGTAGCCGCGGCGCTGGATCTCCCCGCGCCTTCCGGCGAATGGATCACGCCCTGCGGCGAGCTCCTTGGCCATCTTCGCTGCGAGCCCGATCTCGCTGCCGAGGTAACGGGTGTCCTCGTCTCCCGCGCGCACCAGAGAGGTGAGGGTGTCCACGCGCGCCGCGACGCTCTCCACGCTCGTGCGCGGCACATCCGCGAGCCGCGCAGCCGAACCCATGTCCGCGCTCGCTGTGGCCAGAGCCTTCACGTCGCCCATGCGCATGGCCACACGCGCGCTCCACCTGGCGCCGCCCGCTTCGATCTCGACGACCTTGGGGATCGTCCCGTCGTTCCACCCGAGAACCGTGAGCCGCGCGGTGGCCGACCCGGCTGCGGTGAGATCGATGGTCGCGCTCCTTGTCTTGTCGGGCCCGCCGTCGGCCGAGACGGTCGCTGCGATGCTGCCCAGCACGGGCGCGCCGCCCGGGAAGTCGAGGATCACCGCCGCGGACGCCGCTGCCTTGTCGAGATCGACGCTGCGTTCGAGGCGCAAGGATCCCGTCCGTCCGACGAGCGTTGCGGGCGATTCGCCCAAGCCCGGCAGCACCACGGTCAGATCGGCCGGCCGGCCGAACGCCTCATCCATGAGGCGCAGGAAGACGCGGAAGGGTCCGGGTGACGGGTGCTTTGTGGCGATGACGAGCAGGTTGTCGCCGGCCACGAGGTCGAGCGCGAAGAGATCTGTGTCTTTGACCGCGCGCCTGTCCGTATCCGTGCGAAACGCTTCCTTTCCGGACAGCCATGCGCGCAGCGGGCCGTCGCTCCCGGTCGCGGCCCACAACCGTCTCGCGCGCGGCGTCCGCAGGAGCGCCGCCAGATAGGCCGTGCCGGTCTTCTTCCTATCGAGGCTCGCACCCTCTTCACTGGACGCGTTCCACGTCCACCGATCGCTGAGCGTCCTTGCTCCGCTTCTCGGGAGGGCCTCGGGCGCCCACAACACCGCCGGCATGGTGGCGTCGCTCGGCTCGTTTGCGAGCGGACCGAGCACGAGCCACGTCGACACGAACCCGTCGGGTCCGGGCGTGAACACTGTCTCTGTTGCAGGATTCTGCGCGCTCCCGTCATCGATCGCGGCGGCTCCGGGGCCCGCGAAGACGGCCGCGACGGCCACGGCCAGGGCTGCGGCTCGCGTCGAGCGCGGTCGGCGCATGGGCGTCCTCAGCGCCGGTTGCAGGCCATCACCCGTTCACCGGCCTCGAACAGGATGTGGGCCTTGCTCGGATCGTTGACCGCGGTCACAACGCCGAGGCCGAAACTCGGGTGCGTGACCAGGTCGCCGACGCCGAGGGTGAGAGAGACCGCGTACTTCATGGCCTGGGTGAGATCCCGATCCTCGAGCAGGCGGCGCAGGGTGTCGGCGGCGCCCTTGCCGGATTCCACGTGCCGCTTTCTGGCCGCGGCGCGCCTGCGCTCCGCAGTCTCCTTGAGCTTTGCCTTGGTCTTCGCGCGCGGGACCCGGAAAGGTCCCTCGCCTTTGCATCTCTCGCAGCGAACGAGCCTGATCTGGAGGCCTTCCATCTCGATGATGGTATGGCCGCCGTCAGCCTTGCACTTCATGCAGTAGCCTTCGATGGTGGTTCCTGGAACGTACGGCACGGTGTGCTCCTTCGCCCCTCGCGGGCGAGTATATCCCCATCCACGGTCCGAAACCACAAGTGCCGTGCTCGCCCCGCGCACAAAAAAAAACCGCCGGCCCCGAGAAGGGACCGGCGGTTCACGATCAGAACCGGGGGCCGGACGTCAGCCGACCTTCAGCACCGCGAACAGAGAGAGCTGACCCTCGACGGTCGTCTTGGTGTCGCTCGCCACGGAGCCGAGGATCGTGACGGCGTCCTCGAACGCCGGAATCACGCAGGGCAGGAGCCCGGCCGGGATGTCGTAGGAGCCCAGATCCGCTTTGACCAGCGCCTTGACCTGCCCCGTGATGGCCACGAGCGGGCACTCGATGCCGAGCTCGGCCGCGTAGTTGGCGTCGACCAGCGCGCGCATCTGGGCCATACCCTGGATGATGCCGATCATCTTCAGGCGGAAGCCTTCCATCTTCGCCAGGAACTCGGCCTTGGCCTTCGCATCGGCCTCGAGGGACGCGTTCAGGTTGAACGCGATCTCGAGCGACGGGGGCGTGCACTCGAGGCTCGCGGACGCCTGGGCCGACGCCTGGGCTTCGCACTTCGCGGAGGCATCGCAGTTCGCGCTGCACGAAGGCGGCGTGGCCTTGCCCTCGCACCCGCCGGAGCACTCGCCCGTGCACTCTGCATCGCACTTCGCCTCGCCCTTGCACTTCACGTCGGCAGTGGCCTCGACCTTGCACTCGCCCTTGCAGGAGCCCTCGCACTTGCCTTCGGGCGGCGTGGCTTCGCACTTGCCGTTGCAGGAGCCCTCGCATTTCGCGGCGCCCTGGATGTTGCACTTGGCGTCGCACTGACCATCGCACTTGCCGGTGCAGGCCACGCCGTCGACGTCGTTGCCGTCGCACTTGCCGGTGCAGTTCCCCTCGCAGGTGCCCGTGCACTGGACGCCCGCCTCGACCGTGCAGGTTCCGTTGCAGGAGCCGCTGCAAGCGACCGATGGACCTTCAACCTCGCAGGTGCCTTCGCAGGAGCCGCCGCACTTGCCGTCGACGTCCACGTCCACGCTGCACTCCATCTTGCCCGAGCAGCCGCCGGAGCAGCCGCCGGAGCATGAGCCCTCGCACTTCACTTTCACGCTGCCCGGATCGCACTTGGCGTCGCAGCCGCCCTTGGCCTCGCACTTGGCCTGGGCGTCGACTGCCACGCTGACGTTCGCGGAGCAGGCGGGAGCCTTGTACTGGATGGTGAGCCCTCCATCGACGTTGGCAGCGATCTGCCCTTCGATCTCGGCCTTCACCGCGGCCACCAGGTCCGGCAGCTCCATCTCCGCCGCGCCCTCGATGTTGAACAGGGCGGCGAGCTCCTCGACCTGGGCCCTGAAGTTCCCCTTGATCGTCGCCGTCGCGGTGCCGAGCGTGCCGACGGCCTTGAAGAACCCGTCGAGCTGGGCATCGCCGGAGATCGTCGCGTCGCCGGTGGACACCTTGCCGCACGGCCCGCACGCCTCGGTGACGCTGTCGCACGTACCGCCGAAGCCGACGACGGCAAGCACCATGATCACAAACAAAGCTTTCATCCTATTCATGTCCGCTCTCCTTTTTCCCCTCCCTCGAAGGGTTGGTGTCCGAGTTTTTCCCCGGAACCGTTTTGTTTGGCTGCGTCTTGCTCTACCGTTTTATTGAAAAGTTTGAACTTTTATACCTCTCATTAAAGACGGCTTCAAGTATGAATAATAAGCCGTGTGTTAGCCGCACCCCATTCGACGAGCAATTCGCCGAGGTTATTCAAGGCCCGCGGGATAAGAAAAACCTTGTCACTCCACCCCGGGGTTGATGGCGCCCAGGCTCATGCCGCCCAGGTAGGCGTACGAGTCGTACGCATCCCAGCCGACCACAACCACCCCCAACCCGTTGTCTTCATTCGCGCTCGCGAGCGTGTGCACCCCGTCCGGAGTCAGGTGGCGAGCCACCTCGTAGCCGCTGCCGCCCACGGCCACGAACTCGCCGTCCGGGATCGCGGTTCCGTCGAGCAGCACCTGGCTGCCCGCCTTGCGCGTGACGATGAGCACGTCGTTCTGCCACGTGGCCGGCACCAGCACCACGTAGCGCGGCAGGAACTGCTCGGTCGGGCTCGTCCACACCATGGCCGGATCGCCGGGCGCGTACATCCCTATCACTCCGGACGCGGTCATGTACTGCATCAGGCCCACGGGCTTGTCCGCCGTGAGCGCGAAGTCGCCGGGGTTCGCCTGCGGGCCGGAAACGTAGAACTCGAGCTCCTGCCCCTTGTTGAGGAAGGTTGGCGAGGCGGGCAGCCCGGTGACGCCGGCGGCGGTGGCGAACTCGACTTTCGTGTTGTCCTCGCTCGCGTAGAGCTGCCACAGCACCACATCCGACGTGGCCCCGGTGCTGCGAACGGGCATGCGCGCGGCCACGAGCTCCTTGCCCCAGAAGCGTAAGCCGGGAAGCTGCTCCTCCAGATGGTCGCAGCAGCAGGTGGTCTCCGGGATGTAGGCGCACTCCTGGCCCGAGAATACGGAGATGGGGTGGTCGGCGTTGCTCTCCACGCGAGTGCCTGTGAGTGAGTCGCCGATGTTGTTGGTGGCCACCTCGAGCACGTCGCCCTCGCTCATGTTCACGACGAAGGGTGTGGTCGTGGCTTGCACCGGCCCGCCCGCGAGCGGCGGCACAGAGGGCGCGATCGTGACGACCGTGCCGTCCATGGTGGCCACAACGGTGAAGTAGGCCCGCATGGAGCCGTCCGGCGGATTGACGTAGGTCGGGTCGTTTCGTTTCCAGCCCATGACGTCGTACGTAAGGCTGAGCGACGTGGCCGGGATGAGCATGGACGCGTCGGAAATGAACGACATTGAGCCGTCCACCGGGTTGAACTGGTAGGCGATGATGGGGATGTCGGACTGGATCTTGAACGACCCCTTCTGCTTGAGCCCGGACCACTGCTGGTTGTAGTTGGGCAGGTTGAAGGTCTGAAGGCTCATGGGGCCGATGGAGACGTTCTGCACCTGGGTCCACCCGCCGCCCTGACCCTGGAAGATGATCACGTTGGCGGCCTTGCTCTCGTTCACGTTGGACACGGCCACCGCATACTGGTTCGTTTCCACGCCGTCGCAAGTGTCCAGGTCGACCGCGTAGAAGAGGCAGCCCACGGTGGTGGTGGCCTGGGCGGCCTGCTCGCACGTCTCCGGGATGATCGGGCCATCATAGTGGGTGCTCGTATCCACCGCCTCGTCCGTGACTCCGTCGCAGTCGTCGTCGAGCCCGTTGTTCGGCGCCTCCTCCGCGTTCGGGTTGATAGCCGAGTCGGAATCGTTGCAGTCGAGCCCCGCGCACCAATCATCGCTGTCGTTGTCCACGCAATTCGTCGAGGTTTCTGTGTCGGTGTCCGCGTCGGTGTCGGCATCCGCGTCGGTGTCCGAGTCGGCGTCGGTATCCGAATCCGAATCCGCGTCCGAGTCGGCGTCCGCGTCCGAGTCGGCGTCGGCTGCCGCGTCCCAGGTATCCGTAGCATCGTCGCCAACACCGACCGAGCTGTTTCCGCCCGAGCACGAAATCATCGCTGCGGCGACGAGGCACAGGAACCAGTTGGTCATCCTCATGGAAACCTTCTTCCGCTTTCACCAGACTTCAAGCAGATTGAGACCGCCCGGGTACCAGTAGCTCGTGTACTGGCCGTACCCGTAGACCGTGATCCCGATCTTCTCGTCCGATTCCACCTTGTGGTTGCCGTTGCCGCTGCTCGCGAACAGCACGCGAGAGATGCCGAATCCGGTCGAGCCCACCGCAGTCCAGGCCGTCACCGCGTTGCCGTCCAGCGTCACGCTCGAACCGGTCGGCGCGATGATGTTCACGTAATTCTTCTCGTAGTTCACGGGTGCGTGGAACAGGTAGCCCGTGCGGAACTGGTAGGTCGCCACGGCGAGGGCCATGGCCGGGTCGCCCGAGCTCCCGCCGGCGTCCTGACCCTTCATGTACTGCGACACCAGCACCGGCTCGCTCGCGGTAATCTTGAAGTCCACCGCCGAGTCGATCTCAACATATTGGCCGGCATTGGCGATCCCGGTCGGCCAGGCTCCGTTCGGCGGATCGTACTGCAAGGTGGTGCCGGCCTTTGTGGCGATGATCCGTACGAAGAATGCCTTGGGCTGGGTCATGGTCGGGAGCGACGGCGGGCTCACGATGTACTCCTTGGCCAGCGTCGGAATGGGGAACATCGACTCCTCGAGGTGATCGCAGTACCCCACGCTCGCCGGGACAAACGTGCAGTCGTGCCCGCTGATGACCTGGATCGGCTTGTCCGCGGTCAGCAGGGTCCCGGTCAGATCGTCGGTTGCGAATGTGCCGGACAGCACCTGGAGCACGTCGCCGCTGTTGAGCGTCACGTTCCCGGAGTTGCTCGTGAGCCCGGCGCCCTGCCGGATCGCCGTCCCGGTCGCGGAAGACGTGATCGTCACGGTCGTGTTGTCCTCCTTGGCCACCACCGAGTAGAATCCGGGAAGGTTGGAGGTGTTCCAAATCCACGTGTTGCGCGAGGCGACCATGTAGGCCTTACCCCACGCGTTGACCGGCAGGAGCAGCGAGGCGTCGTTGGTTTGGGTGTAGAGGCCCCCTGAGCCGTACTCGAGGGGGTTGAACTGGTACACGGTCACCGGCCGATCCGAGATGAGGTGGTAAGCGCCGTCGGTCACCTTGACCGTGCCGGAGATGCTCGTGCGCAGGCCGGTCCAGGGAAGGAAGATGAGGGCCACGGAATCCGCCGCCACCGATTGGGTCGCCACGGTGCTTGCTCCAATGGTGACGGTCACGTTGGCCGTAACGGTCGACGTGTTCGAGACCGCGACCGCGTAATGGACCTGGCTGATCGGCGGCTGATACATGGGATTCGAGCAGAGCTGCGAGTTGAGCGTGACCGTGGGATAGTACTCGCAGCCGATGTAGCTCTTGCCGAGCTGGAAAGCCGAGCACGGGCTCGTGCAGTCCGTGTCCGTGCAGGCAAGCTCGTCCGTCTCGCCGTCGCAATCCTCGTCGATCCCGTTGTCGGGGATCTCCGGTGCGTACGGGCGGATCGCGCTGTCGGAATCGTTGCAGTCCACGTCCGCGCACCACCAGTCGCTGTCGTTGTCCACACAGACGGTCGTGGTCTCGGTGTCGGCCCCAGTTCCGGTGTCCGAGTCGGTGTCCGAGTCGGTGTCCGAGTCGGTATCCGTGTCGGTGTCCGAGTCGGTATCCGAGTCGGTGTCCGAGTCGGCGTCCGTGTCCGAGTCGCCGCCCCCGTCCTTGCCGGCATCCATGTCGGTATCCGAATCGGCGTCGGTGTCCGAGTCGCCGTCCGAATCGCCGTCTGCGTCCGTGTCCGCGTCGGTCGCCGTGTTCCAGCTGTCCGTGGCGTCATCGCCAAGATCGATCGAGTTGTTTCCACCCGAGCACGAAATCATCGCTGCGGCGACGAGGCACAAAAACCGGTTGGTCAGCCGCATGGGGACCTCCTGATGACGCCGGGATGAGCCGGCGGGGTGCCTCGGACAAAATTCAAATTCATTCCATTATCAATATTCATTCTTTTCTAAGTTAAATTATACCGCCGTTCCAAACGGCTCTCAAGCACTCTTCCCCCGCTCACCACGGCTTTGCCCCTGCCACCGGGAGTTGACGCGGGCGCGAGTCGCGGCCATAGGGAAGAGACAACGTGTCCCGTGCAGACGCGGAAAGGACCGGCCATGGACGAAATCCTGATCCTGGTTGACGAGAACGACCGGCAGATCGGCATCGGCGAGAAGATGGACGTGCACCGCCGCGGCGTGCTGCACCGCTGCTTCTCGATCTTCGTTTTCGACGGCGACGGGCGCGTCATGCTCCAGAAGCGCGCCGCGTCCAAGTACCACTCGGGCGGCCTGTGGACGAACACCTGCTGCGGCCATCCGCGCGACGGCGAGGACGTGTCCGCCGCGGCGCACCGACGCCTGCGCGAGGAGATGGGCTTCGATTGCGCCCTTGATGAGATTTTCACTTTCATCTACCGGGCCGAGCTCGACCATGGGCTCACCGAGCACGAGCTCGACCACGTCTACGCGGGCACGTACGCAGGCACGCTCACGCCCAACCCCGGGGAGGCGGATGGCTACTCCTGGGAGCCGATCGCGCTCGTGCGCAGCGACATGGCCGCGCACCCCGAGCGCTACACCGTCTGGTCCCGCATCGCCGTGGCCGAGCTCTTGTCGCGCTTCCCGGATTATCTCCAAGGAGGGCGGCGTCCATGACCGAAAGACGCACGCTCATCGTCACGCCCACCTACAACGAGCGCGAGAACCTCGAGAAGCTCGTCGAGGGCATCCGCGAGAACGCGCCGCACGCCCACCTGCTCGTGGTCGACGACGGCTCGCCGGACGGCACGGGCGATCTGGCCGAGAAGCTCGGCCGCGGGGACGAGCGCATCCGGCTTCTGCGGCGGCCCGGCAAGATGGGGCTCGCGTCCGCGTACCTCGATGGCTTCAAGCTCGCGCTCGAGCAGGGCTACGAGGTCGTCATGGAGATGGACGCCGACCTGTCCCACGACCCCAGGCACCTGCCCGCCATGCTCGGCGCCCTCGACCGTGCCGACGTGGCCATCGGCTCGCGCGGCGTGCCGGGCGGCGGCGTGGAAGGCTGGGGCCCCATGCGCCACTTCATCTCCAAGGGCGGGAGCCTTTACTCGCGCCTCATCCTGGGCATGCCCGTCAGGGACATGACGACAGGCTTCAAGGCATGGAAGGCCGGGGTGCTGCGCGCCATGCCCCTCGACGAGGTCAAGAGCGAGGGCTACGCGTTCCAGATCGAGCTCAACTACCGGGCGCTGCGCCTCGGCTTCCGCATCGAGGAGGTGCCCATCATCTTCGTCGACCGCCGCGCCGGACAGAGCAAGATGTCCTCGCACATCTTCGCCGAGGCCATGTGGATGATGTGGCGCCTGCGCCTCGACGCCTTGCGCGGCAGGCTGTGAGCCCGCGCGTCCCTCAGCGGCACTCGATCTTGGCGTAGAGAGGGCATAGGGGCACTTGCCAGCTCTTCATCCAACTGGCGGCTCGCCACGACGCGGGACTTTGCGCGAATCCTGGGCAATGCGACGGTGAACAACGAGACAGGCCCAAGCTTCACGGGCACGGCGTGCACCAACTCGTCCACGGGATGCTACGCGATGTTCGACTCAACGACGCGCGGCACGACCGGGCTCTGGACCCAGAGCGTGGCCAGCTCGTCGAACGGCGGCAAGGCGAACCTGAGCACCGGCGCGGTCACGAGCGTGGCCAGGACCGGGGCCAACCCGGCGTTGTGTTTGCGCGACATGGACGCGGCAGCGGCCTGCCAATCGGCTGCCTCGGCCTTCGTGTACAGCTTCGAGAACGGAGAGCCTGCAACGACCCTATTGCTCGGGTGCCCGCGCACGGCCGTGTACTCGAACAGCCTGTCGTACACGACCAACTGGGCCGAAGGACCCAGGAAAGGAAACCACACGGGACAGCTCTGTGGTTCTGACGCTTGCGGCGTTGCTCGCGTTTGTTCAAGTACGCCGCTCGCGATGCTTGGCGCGCGGCCCCGATGCTGGCACAATGGAACCATGGACCGAGCCAAGACCATCGTGCTCGCCGTCGCCTGCGCCGCGCTCGCCGCGTCGTGCTGGGTCGAGGACGACATGGGGATCGGCGGCGACGGGATCGGGTGCACGGAGATCGGGTGCGACGACATGGTCACCGTGAGGATCGAGCGCTCGGACGAAGCGACCTTCCCGGACGGCCTGTACACGTTCACCTTCACGTTCGAGGACGCCTTGTCCGTGGAGTCGCAGTGCGTGCTCGAGGGATCCGACCTCAACTGCGGCGGCGACCTCTCGGATCTCATGATCGAGGTCAACGCCTCGGCCGAGCGCTTCACGGCCATGTATTTCGGCGCGCCGGGGCACGTGACCGTGCGCGTCAAATACGAGGCACAGATCCTCGGCGAGCGCACCTTCCACCCGAGCTACGACCTCGTGAGCCCCAACGGCTCCGATTGCCCGCCCACGTGCTCGCAAGCCACGGCCGACATGGACGTGGCCGCGCCCGAGGAGGGCTGACATGGACATCCGCATCCCATCCGGACCGCCCGCGACGCCCGACGTCCCGGCAACGGACGGCGCGACCTCGGAGGCGGCCGCCGCGGGGGCGCCCGGCGGGATCGGCACCGTGGGAGCGGACGCGGTGCAGCGCGTGGTCGACGATCTGGCCGCGGGCCGCATCACGCGCGGGGAGGCGGTGGACAGGCTCGTGCAGGGCGCGCTCGACGGCAAGATGGCGCAGGCCGTCCCGTCCGAGGTGCGCGCCGAGATCGCGCAGGCCCTGCGCGCGCTCGTCGAGACCGACCCGCACCTCGCCTCCCTGGCATCCGGCCTCTCCCGCGGCGAGGGCCGCTAGCCCGCCCGAAGTTGCATCGCATCGCGCCGGCGCGGTATACGCCCCGCATGGGCTACCCGGGGTTCATCGGCTCGAGGTACCTGCGCTCGCGCAAGAAGAGCTCGATCTCGGCCATCACGATCATCGCGATCATCGGCGTGGCGCTCGGCGTGGCCGCCCTGTCCGTGGTGATCGCGATCTCGTCGGGCTTCGAGGAGGAGTTCACGGCCAAGGTGCTCGGCGTGAACGCGCACGTGCTCGTCATGAAGTACGGCGTGGACTTCACCGAGTACCGCCAGGTCATGAAGACCGCCAAGGAGGTGAGGGGCGTCAAGGGCGTGGCCCCCTTCATCATCCAGGAGATGATGCTGTCCAAGGGCGACCGCACCGCGGGCGTGCTCCTCAAGGGGGTCGATCCGGAGCTGCTCGGGGAGGTGCTCGACCTGCCGAGGCACATCGTGAAGGGCGGCCTCGCCGGCCTGCGCGTGCCCGGCTCCGGCCCGCCGCGCCCGGGTGCGCCCGCGGCCTCGGAGAAGGGTCCCATGCCCGGCATCATCCTCGGCCAGACCCTGGCCGAGAACCTGAACGCCAAGGTGGGCGACACGGTGCAGGTCACGACCCCGCTCATCGGGCTCGACGTGATCGGCTGGTCGCCCTCGGACGACACGCCGCGCAGCCTGTCGTTCAAGGTGGTCGGCATCTTCTACGCCGGGTTCCTCGAGTACGACACCAAGCTCGTGTACGTGGATCTCTACCAGGCCCAGCGCTTCTTCGACCACGGCGACTCGGTCATCGGCGTGGAGATCACGCTCCACGACATCAACCAGGCCAAGGACGTCTCGGCCCGGCTGCGCGGGCTGCTCGGCGGCGGACCCTACCATACGGTCGACTGGCAGCTCCTCAACGAGCCGCTCTTCACGGCGCTCAAGATGCAGAAGGTGGTGCTCACGATCGTGCTCGCCGTGATCATCGGTGTGGCCGCCTTCAACATCATCGCCACGCTCGTCATGATGGTCTTCGACAAGCGCCGCGAGATCGCCATCCTCAAGTCCATGGGCGCGAGCCACCGGGGCATCCTCTCGATTTTCATGTACGTGGGCACCGTGGTGGGGCTCGCGGGCATCACCATCGGCCTCGCGCTCGGCTTCGGCGTGTGCCTGCTCCTCTCCGAGGTGGGCTGGCCGCTCGATCCCAAGGTCTACCTCATCGACCACCTGCCCGTGCGCCTGGCCGCCCTCGACTTCGTGGCGTGCGCAGGCGTGGCGTTCCTCATCTGCCTGCTCGCCACGATCTGGCCGTCCATGAGCGCCTCGCGCTTGAAGCCCGTGGACGGGCTGCGCCAGGACTGAAGGGGGGGCTCGCCGTGGAGGCGCGACGTCTCGGCATGGAGAACTATGACGCGCTCGTCGCGCTGTGGGCCGAGGCCGGCCTGCCCGTGAAGCTCAGGGGCCGTGACGCGCGCGAGGCGATCGAGCGCCAGCTCAAGCTCCCCCACATCGCCTTCCTCGGCCTGTTCGACGGGGATCTTCTGGTGGGCGCCGCGATCGCCACCCACGACGGCCGCAAGGGCTGGGTGAACCATCTGGCCGTGCGCGCATCGCACCGCAGACGGGGCCTCGGCCGCACGCTCGTGCGCGCGTGCGAGCAGTGGCTCGACGCCGAGGGCATCCGCATCTTCGCGTGCCTCGTCGAGGCGGGGAGCGACGCCTCGCGCGCCCTGTTCGGCACGCTCGGGTATGCCCTGTTCGAGGGCGTCACGTACCACACGAAGAGGCTCGATCCCGGGGCGTGACCGATTGACATGACCAAGTAGTGGACTTAATATTGAATCATGATCAGGATCAACATCCACGAGGCCAAGACCCATCTGTCGCGCTATCTCGGGCGTCTCGAAAAAGAGGGTCGAATTGTGATCTGCAAGCGCAACGTGGCCATCGCCGAGATCAGGCCGACGGAAAACCGTGACCCGAAGCCGAGGCGCATCGGGCTGGCAAAGGGCCGGTTCGACGTCCCCTCATCGTTCTTCGACCCGCTCCCGGATGACCTGCTCGCGGCCTTCGGCGGCGACGCGAGGTGAAGCCTTGAAGCTCCTCCTCGACACCTGCACGTTCCTCTGGATCACCCTGGATGCGCCCGAGCTGTCGAAGCGTTGCCGCGAGCTCTATCTCGATCCGGAGAACGAGGTCCATTTCAGCGCCGTGTCCGCCTGGGAGATCGCGATCAAGAACCAGCTCGGCCGGCTCCCGCTCCCCGAACCGCCGGAGAGGTTCGTTCCGATTCAAAGGGAGAAGCACGGCATCGCGGCGCTCCCGCTCGACGAGATCTCGGCCCTGCACGCACGTCGCCTCCCGCCCCTCCACCAAGATCCCTTCGACCGCATGCTCGTCTGCCAGGCCATCGTCAACGGCATGACCATCCTCACCCCTGACGAGCACATCTCCAGGTATCCCGTCCTCACCGAGTGGTGAGACGGGGGGCCGTCCTACTTCCCTTCCCCCGGACACCGCCCCGAGTCGTCGCGGCAGGTTCCCGGCCTGCACTCGCCCCTGAAGAAGGCCCACTCCTCGCAGCGCGAGCCGTCCGCGAACACGCACACCCCGTACTGGCCCGCGGCCTCGGTCCTGATCTCGAGCCTGCCGCCGTTCTTCACGCAATTCACGCTGGCCGGATTCGCAATTCGGACGTTGTCGGACGGGGCCGGCTCCTTCACCGCCGCGGCGCCGGGCGCCTCGGGTGCGCGCTTCTCGACCTGCCCGCACGCCAGGGGGAGAACGATCGCAGCAAGCGCAATGACGAAGCGCCTCATGGCGTTGCGCCTTCCGCGAGCCTTCCGATGGTCTCGGCGTTCGGAGGCTGCGCGAGCCCCCGGTCCGTGATGAGCGCGGTCACGAGACGCGCCGGGGTCACGTCGAAGGCCGGGTTGCGCACGGGCACGCCTTCGGGCGTGACGCGCCGCCCGTGGATGTGCGTGACCTCGTCGGCCGCACGCTCCTCGATGGGGATGGCTGCGCCGTCCGGCGTGGCCAGGTCCACTGTGGACCACGGGGCTGCCACGTAGAACGGGACTCCGTGCGCGGCCGCGGCCAGCGCCACGCCCAGCGTGCCGATCTTGTTCGCGAAGTCGCCGTTGGCCGCCACCCGGTCCGCGCCCACGACCACCATGTCGATCTCGCCACGCGCGAGGTGCGAGGCCGCAGCGCCGTCCACGATGACCGTGACCGGGATGCCGTCGCGCGCGAGCTCCCAGGCCGTGAGGCGGGCCCCCTGGAGGAGCGGCCTCGTCTCGTCGGCCAGGACGCGCACGCGCTTGCCCTGCTCCACCGCGGACCGCACGACCCCGAGGGCCGTTCCGTGGCCGGCCGTGGCCAGGCCGCCCGCGTTGCAGTGGGTCAGGATGGTGGCGCCGTCCGGAACCAGGGCCGCGCCGTGGCTTCCCATCCGGCGGCACATGGCGATGTCCTCTTCGCGGATGGCGAGCGCCTCGGCAAGCAGGGCCTGCCGGAGAGCCACCGCGTCGTTCGAGGTCGAGGAAGAGAGGCGACGGCGCATGCGGTCCAAGGCCCAGAACAGGTTCACGGCCGTGGGCCTGGTGGCGGCCAGAAGATCACACGCGTCGTTCGCGGCCCGGGCTACGGCGCGCGCATCCCCGGAGGTCCTGGTCGCGGCGAGGGCCACGCCGAGCGCGGCCGCCACTCCGATGGCCGGAGCCCCGCGGATGACCATGGTGCGGATTGCATGCGCCACGCCGTGCGCGTCCTCGTAAGTGTTGTATCTCTCGATCTCCGGGAGCAGACGCTGGTCGAGCATGACCACAGCGCCGTCGCGCCAGCAGACCGTCTCGAACGATGAAGGCCTTTCGCTCATGGGAAGATCACCTCCCTGCTGGAGATTGTCGCCCGGATCATATCGGCCGGGCTCGCCCCTGACAACGTCTGCTTGCACGGCCGCGCGTTTCGGGTCACACAGGACGCGGAGGAACGAAGAGGACGTGACGCGCCTTCGAGTCGCCATCGCCACCGTGGGCTGCCGCGCCAACCAGGCGGACAGCGCCTCGCTCGCCCGTTCGCTCGGCGCGGACGGCGTGGAGATCGTCTCGTCTTTCGTGGACGCGGACGTGGCGGTGGTCAACACCTGCTGCGTGACCGCCGAGGCCGAGCGCGACAGCCGCAAGGCCGTGCGCCGCGCCCTTGGCGCATCGCCCGCGACCCGTGTGGTGGTCACGGGCTGCGCGGTGACGGCTCTCGCCGGCTTCGGAGAGGGCTTCGGGCCGCGAGTCCGGGCGATCGCCGGCACGGACACGGACATGACCCGGGTGGCCGCGCTCGTGGGCGCCCTCGAAGGAGGCCGGGACCGGGACGCCGGGCAAGCCCGCGGCCCCGTGGGAAGGCCCTTGGGTCGGGAGCGCGCCCTGCTCAAGGTGCAGACCGGGTGCAGCCACGGGTGCACGTACTGCGTGGTGCCCGCGGCCAGGGGCGAGGAGCGCTCCATGCCGCTCGGCGAGGCCGTGGAGCGGGCCGCGGCCCTGTTCGGCGAGGGGCGTCCGGAGGTCGTCCTCACGGGCGTGCAGCTCGGGGCGTGGGGGTGCGATTTGCCGGGCTCGCCACGGCTCGCGTCGCTCGTCGCCGCTCTGGCCGATCGCGCCGCGCCCGGACGCGTGCGCCTCAGCTCAATCGAGCCCTGGTCCGTGGACGACGCGCTCCTCGACGTGGTGACAGGTCACGACCGGGTGTGCCCGCACCTGCACCTGCCGCTCCAGAGCGGCTCCGACAGGGTGCTTGCGGCCATGGGGCGGACCTACGACGGTCGGGGCTTTCTCGGAATCGTCGAGAGGGCGAGGGCGCGGCGCGCGGATCTCGCGCTCGGGACCGACGTGCTGCTGGGGTTTCCGGGCGAGGACGGGGCCGCGTTCGCGGACACGCTCGCGGTGCTCAAGGACGCGCACCCGTCCTACGTGCACGCCTTCGGCTTCTCACCGCGGCCCGGCACGCGGGCCTGCTCCATGTTCGGCAGGCCGTCGCGCGACGAGGTGCGCGAGCGCGTCCGCGAGACGCGGCTCTTCGGGGATCACGCGCGCGCGGCGTTCTTCGCGGCGCAAGGGGGCGCGGTGCGCGAGGTCGCGATCGAGGGGCGCGGCGCGTCGGGCCCGCGCGGCCTCACCGACAACTTCATCCCGGTCTTCCTGCGCGGCGAGGAAGCGGCGCCGGGATCGCTCGTGCGCGCCCGGCTCGGCACGGCGGTCGTGGGAGGAAGGCTCGAGGCCGAGCCCGCCTTGCGGGACACCGGGCTTTCAAGATAGAGCGGAAAGGCAGGCGACCCCGCGCGGCCGCGAAAGGCGTATCTTGACTCTCAAGGCGTCACTGTTCAGCGGGCTCAAGGACAAGCGGGTGCCGTGCCGCACCCGCGGGTGCAAGAACACGTGGACCTTCACGGGGGAGGACCAGCTGCGGTGGATGCGGGAGGGGAAGACCGATCCGCCGGAGCGCATGTGCCCCGAGTGTTACGCCAAGTACAACGAGCTCGAGGACCGCGAGGTGCCGTGCGCCAACGAGGCGTGCAAGGGCACGTGGACCTGGAGCAAGGCCGCGCGGCTCGCGGCGCTCAAGCGCGGGCAGACCGAACCGCCGCACGGCGTCCTGTGCAAGGCGTGCCGCGAGCGGTCGAAGGTCGTGGAGCGGTTGGAGGTTCCCTGCCGTGTGCGCGGTTGCAGCAACACCTGGGTGTGGACCGCCGAGGAGCGCATGGCCGCGGACGGGGGGCAGGGCACCGCGTCGCCGCCGGTGCGCATGTGCGACGAGTGCTACGGGCGGTGGCGCGATCTTGCGGACAGGCAGGAGCCGTGCCGCGTGTCCGGCTGCGAGGGCACATGGATGTGGACCAGGGGCATGCAGCTCGAGGCCGGGCGCAAGGGTGTCACGTCGCCGCCCCGCCGTCTGTGCGCCGCATGCGGCGAGGTCCTCGACGGGCTCGAGGACAAGGAGCAGCCGTGCCGGGTGCGGGGCTGCAAGGGAACCTGGGTGTGGACGCGGCTCGCGCAGGTGGAGGCGAAGCGCGCCGGAGACGGTGGGCCGCCCCATAGGATGTGCGACGCCTGCTACGAGCGCATGAAGGGCCTCGAGGATCGGCAGCAGCCGTGTCGCATCAAGGGTTGCAAGAACACGTGGGCGTGGACGCGGACCATGCAGCTCGAGGGCTCGCTGCGCGGGCGCACCGCGGCGCCGCGGCGCATGTGCGACGAGTGCGCGGCGGCCGTGACGCGCCTCGTGGATCGCGACGCGCCGTGCAAGCACGAGGGGTGCGGCGGCACCTGGAACTGGACCGCCGAGATGCAGCTTTCGGCCGAGCGCGCCGGCCGCGGCAACGAGCCTCCGCGCCGCATGTGCGCCGCGTGCGAGAAGTTCCTCGAAGAGGTCCGCCCGGTGAGCCTCGCCTGCTCCTCATGCGGCAAGGAGATCCTGTGGACCACCCAGGGGCAGCTCATGGCGCGCCTCGGCAAGTGGGTGCGCCCCAGCCTGTGCGCGGACTGCCGCAAGGCCATGAGCCCGGCCGACGTCGAAGGGCAGGGGCAATCCTGACCGTCCGGCGCTCCCTGCCGAGCCCGCCCGCGCAAACCCGTTCGCGCAAACCCGCTCGCCTCGCACCCGGTCTTTTGCTATGTTTCCGACCCGCATGGAGGGAGGAACCCATGGACAGTGAGATGAAGCGCCGCATCGAGGAGCGCGCCGAGGTGGTGCGGATCGTCAAGCAGGACCTCATCACGCGCCTCAACCTGCCGTACGGGCCGGACGACCTGCACGAGGACGTCTCGCTCCTCGGCTCCGGCCTGGGCCTCGACTCGCTCGACGCGCTCGAGGTCATCCTGGGCATCGAGCACGCGTTCGGCATCAAGATCGCGGACGACAACATCGGCATCCTGCGCTCGATCAACACCATCGCCGACCACGTGATCGCCGCGCGGCGCAATTCGGAGGTGCCCGCATGAGGACCTCACCCATCCGCGATCTTCTCCTTTCGCGCGGCGCGATCCTTGCGGAGAGCCACGGCGTGGAAGTCGTGTCCCGTTTCGGCGACGACGTGGCGGCCGAGTACCGTGCCGTGCGCGACGCGGTGGGGCTCACCGACTTCTCGTTCATGACGCGCCACCGCGTGCCCGAGGCCGGGCTCGACCTGCTCGAGCGCTACGCGACCGGTCCCGTGGCCAACATCCGTTTCGGACGGCTCCTGCACACCATGGCCGCGAACGAGGAGGGCCTCGTCGAGGCCGACCTCTACATCGCCAACAACGACGAGGAGCTGCTCGTGCTGGGCGAGAGCCTCGTGGGCGACGAAGCGACCGCACAGGTGCTCGCGAAACTTGGCGGCGCGGAAGCGGGCCTCGAGGATCTGGCCGCGGGCACGGCGCTCATCGGCATCGACGGGTACCAGGCCTTTGCCGTGGTGAAGGCACTGTTCGGCCCGGACGTGCTCGGCCTGCCGTACCTGTCCATCGAAACGTACGACTTGAGCGGAGCACAGGTGCGCCTCATGCGCGCGGGCAAGACCTCGGAGTTCGGCTACCTCCTGCTCGTGCCTTCGGACGCGGCGGCCATGGCGTGGGAGAGGCTCGAGCGGGCGGGCGAGCCCCACGGCATCCGCCCGGTGGGCATGGAGGCCCACTGCGTGCTGCGCCTCGACGGGCGCTTCTTCAACGTGCACGAGGAGGGTCGGAAGGTGCGCGACCCGCTCGCGCTCGGCCTGCAGTGGATGATCGACTTCGGCAAGGAGGAGCACCGGGGCAGGAAGGCGATCGCGGATCGGCGCGCGGCCGGCCCGGGCCGCAAGGTCGTCGGCGTGTCCGCGGCAGAGGGCGCGGCGCTCGAGGCAGGAGAGAAGATCCTGCACCAGGGCGAGATCGTGGCCGAGGTCGTGACCGCCGCCTTCTCTCCCACCATCGGCCGCAGCATGGGCCTCGCACTGTTCGAGCGGCCATACGCATACGCCGGGCTCTCGTTCGAGACGGCGGACGGCAGAACGGTCGACACGATCTCCCTGCCGCCGTTCATGCCCAAGAGCCTCGGCGTCAAGCTCGACGAGATGTAGCCATGGGAGAGACCCCGTCCCGCCTCGTCGTGCGCAGGCTCACCGTGCGGGTGGAGTTCCACCATGTCGACATGATGCGCGTGGTGCACAACGTCCAGTACCTCTACTGGTTCGAGCGCGGACGGCTCGCGGTGCTCGAGGACATCTTCCCCATGACGTGGGCCATCGAGAACCGCATCGCGACCCCGGTGGTCATGAACCGCATCGAGTACAAGAGCCCGGCGGCCTACGGCGACGAGCTCGTCGTCACGACCCGCCACCGCAAGGTCGAGCGCTATGACGGGCGGTTTCTGTTCGAGCACTCGGTATCCAACCAGAAGACCAAGGCCGAAGTCTGCGCGGGCGAGAGCGCGGTGACCGTGATGGAGCTCGACACGCATCGCCTCGTCAAGTCGATCCCGGACGACGTCTGGGCCAAGTACCAGGCCCTGTAGGCATGCCCGACCGCGCGAGCTTCGCCGAGCGCATCGCGGGCAGGATCGTGGTGGCCGGGTTCGACGGCACGGAGCTGCCGCATGATCTGGCGCAGGACGCGCGGCGCGGCGCCCTCGGCGGCCTCGTCCTGTTCAAGCGCAACGTGGAGTCGCACGCCCAGGTGGCCGCGCTTCTCGCCGAGCTTGCGGGCCTCGCACCCGAGGACGCCCCCTCGATTGCCGCGGTCGATCAGGAGGGCGGGCGGGTGGTGCGCCTGCGAGAGCCGCTCACGGTCCTGCCGCCCATGCGCGCGCTCGGCCGGGCCGACGACGCAGGGCTCACGCGCGACGCAGGGCTCCTCGTGGGACGCGAGCTTTGCGCCCTGGGCTTCACCCTCGATTTCGCGCCGGTCCTCGACCTCGACACGAACCCGAAATCGCCGGTCATCGGTGATCGCTCGTTCGGCGCGGACCCGCGGCTCGTCGCGCGGCACGGGCTCGCGTTCGCGTCGGGCCTGCGCGAGGGCGGAGTGTGGCCGTGCGCCAAGCACTTCCCCGGGCATGGGGACGCAACCGTGGACAGCCACGAGGCCCTGCCGCGCGTGACGCACGAGGCGGACCGGTTGCGTTCGCTGGAGATGGCGCCGTTCGCCGCGTGGGCCGCGGCGCGATCGGGGCCGATCATGACCGCGCACATCGTGTGCCCGGCGCTCGATCCCGCGCTGCCTGCCACCATGAGCGCGGCGATTGTCACGGGCGAGCTGCGCGAACGGCTCGGCTTCGACGGGCCCGTCCTGTCGGACGATCTCGAGATGGGTGCCATCGCCGAGATGGGCGGACCGGCGGCAGCGGCCGTGAGCGCGGTTCGCGCGGGCGTGGACGGCCTGCTCGTGTGCCGCAGCCTTGCGCTGCGCTCCGAGGTGATCGCGACCCTGGCCCGCGAGGCCACGGATGACCCCGTCTTCTCGGACCTCCTCGAGCGTGCCGCCGCGCGCCTTTCTCCCCTTGGCCGCCCGTGCGGCCCGGTGCGACCATTGTCCTGGATCGGCTCGGACGAGCACATCTGCTTGAAGGAATCGATACTCTCCCGGCTGGGGAGGAGCTGAGGCGGCTCAGCCGGCTTCGAGGTCGAACTCGGGCATGTCGAACCAGTAGCCGAACCCGGCCACGGCGTCCTTCTCGGCGCCGACAAGCGCCAGGTGGCCTTCCTCGATCTCGACGAACGGCCTGAAGAACGCCTGCCCCTCGGCGTCGAGCTCGGCCACCATGCGCCTGTAGAACGCGCTCGTCTCCTGCTCCATTTCGAACGCGCGTGCCAGCATCTCGACCTCGGCCGCGCCGGCCGCCGGGGCCACGCCCTTCTTGAGCTCGCGCACCTTGGCCGCGATTGCGACCTTCTTGGGGAGCGCGGTCCTCACCTCGCCCGGCACGACCTTGCCCGTGCGCGCAAAATCGGCCAGCTTGCCCTCCAGGTAGCGCACGTGGTTCTGCTCCTCGCTCGCGAGCAGCGCGAACACGCGCCTGCCGACCGGATCCGTGGCGCGCTTCACCGCTTCTGCGTAAACCCCGCGCACCTCGACCTCGAACGCGATCGCCGTCTTCAACGCTTTTATGATGCTCACGTGACTTGCCTCCTTGCAGTCCGTAGTATGGCCTCGATGAGGGCCGCGTCTACCGTGCGTACGACCGCGTCCGCACCGCAGGCCTCGAGCTCGCGCCTGCCGTACTTCCCGGTGGTGACGGCCACGCACCGGCCGCCGATCGCGTGCGCGGATGCCACGTCGTGAGGCGTGTCGCCCACCACCACGACCGGCAGCGTCCGGGACGGATCGCAGCGTCTCGCACCGACCTCGAGCACCTCGTCTCGTGTGTCCCCGTCTTCGCCGAAGCCGCCACGCTCGAGCGGGGCGAGGTCCGCGAGGCCCGCGCTCTCGAGCTTGATCGCGGCGCCGCGCCGCACGTTGCCCGTGCCGTAGCCCAGGGTCGCGCCGCAGGCCGCGAGCGCCGCGAACACCTCGCGCGGCGAGCCGATGGGCCTGTACGGACGCTCGGTCACGCCCTGCGCGAGAAACGCCACGTAGTGCCCGAGGAGCTGGTCGATGCGCGCGCGTCCGGGGTCGGGCTCGCCCGCCGCGAGGAGCAGCCCGCGCGAGATCTGGCGATCCGTGCGGCCGTGAAACTCCACGCGCGCCGCCACATCGCGCTGCCCGGACATGGTCTCGATGGCGCGGCACATGGCCTCGTAGCCCGCGGTACGCGCGCGCGGCGGCCCCTGCACCAGCGTGCCGTCAAGATCGAACAGAACGAGGCACCGCGCGTCCTCTCCCATGGGCCCTCTCCCTCGATGCCTCCCCTTTCTCTTGTACAATGGACGCACCGCGAGCGCACGCCGCGTGTTGCACGCCGCGTTGACACCCGGGCCCCCACCCGGTAGGCTGCCGGCGCTCATGTCACAAGGAGCTTTTCGCGTGAAATCGCATCGCCTCAGGGGCGCTTTGTTGAGTGTTTTCGGCGCCGTATTGCTCGGCGCGCTCATGTGGTTTCCCAGGTTCGCGAGCTTCGGCATCGCGCTGGGCACCGTCCTCCTGGCGGTCGTCCTCCTGGGGCTGCTCGACTTCGCAGGAGCCCTGCGTCTCGAGCCCGCGCCCCCGGCGCCGCCACGTCCGGCCCCTGTGGATCTCAAGGACGCGCCCCGCTGGCTCAAGCTGCTGGTCGGGTTCGACGTGCGCATCCTGTATCTGGGGTTGGCCCTCGTGGTGGCCGGAATCTGCCGTATCTCCGTGATCGGCACCATGGCGGCCAAGGTCCCGTGGACCGGGCCGCTGCTCGTGGTCCTGGGTCTCGCCGCGGTGGCGGTGGCGCGCCGGCGCAGGCGGCCGTTCGACGGGGAGCTGCACCAGGGTTTCCTCGTGCTGGCCGTGTCCACGGCCATGGTCATGGCCACCCTGGGCAGCCAGGGCCTGTGGGACTGCTGGGAGACCCACTACGGCGAGGTGGCGAGGCGCCAGCTGGAACAGGACGACTGGATCAGCCTGTGGTGGGAGGCCGAGTGGTTCTACTCGAAGCCCATCCTCATCTTCTGGATGATGAATTTGGGCATGGCGCTCTTCGGGGTCCGGGTGGGGCCCGATCAGATCCCGGGCTACGTGGAATGGGGCGTGCGGTTCTTTGTCGCGGCGCTGTCCATTGCCGCGGTCTACGGGGTCTACGAGCTGCTCGCGAGGCGCGTCTCCAGGAGGTCCGGCCTGTTCGCGGCCATCGCGCTCACGACCATGCCGCTGTGGGGATTCATGACGCGCCAGGCCATCACCGACCTGCCGTTCGTGGGGTTCATGACACTGGCCGTGGTCTTCTTCCTGCTGGGCGTCACGGCCGATCCCGAGGCCCGCGTCGAACCGTGGCGCGTTCCCGTGGGTCGCGGCAGGACCCTGCCCCTGTCGGCGTTCCACGCGGTCGTCGCCGGGTACGTGGCCGTGGGCTTCCCTCAGTTCCTGTACTACGCCACGAGGAGCAGCGTGTTCCGCTCGGGCACCCTGGCGCGCGACGATCTCCGGAACGTCGCGTCCCAGGGACACTTCTTCCATCTCTCGCTCTCCAACCTGGACGCGAGGCTCGGCGGCGCGATCTCGTCCGTCCTCGGCCTGCGCCTCGGCGGCCCCATCGACCTCTCCCTCGACTGGTTCGTGCTGGGGATGCTGTTCCTCGTGCCGTTCCTGCTGCTCCTGTTCACGCTCCGCAACGAGCGGCGCGTCTCAAGGCTGTGCTTCCACGGCATGTACATCACGCTGTCGCTCTCGATCATGGCCAAGGGGCTCGCGGGCCTGGCGCTCCCCATCCTGGGGCTCTTCGGCTACTGGCTCGTGATCGCGCCGTGGGATTCCCTCGGGAAGCCGATCGCGTTCGTCCGCTGGCATCTTGAGCGCGCAAAAAGGCTCGACATGCTGCGCGGCTCGATCCTGTTCCTGCTCATGTCCATGTCCTGGTACGTGGCCATGACCGTCCGGCACGGGATGGCCTTCATCAACCGGTTCTTCATCCACGACCACCTGAAGCGCCTGACCGCGGGTGTGCACGGCGACACCGGGACGTTCGGCTACTTCGCGGAGCAGTTCGGCTACGCGGCCTTCCCCTGGGTGGCCCTCGTCCCGTTCGCCCTCCTGGCCTGGCCCCGCTTCGGCGCTGTTCCCAAGGACGCTCCGCCGGCGGAGCGCGCGCGCGCGACGATCCGCCTCTTCACAGCGGCGTGGGGACTGCTCTCCTTCGCGCTCCTGTGCATGATGGTCACCAAGTTCCACCACTACATCTTCCCGGTGCTGCCGGCGGCCGCCATCCTCATCGGTCTGCTCGTCGACGACGTGTGGGAGGACCGCCTGAAGCGCGTGTGGCCGCTCGTGCTTGCCGGTGTGGCCTTGCTCGCGGCCGTGGCCGTCGACTTCGCCGCAGATCCCCAGGGCAAGGGCAACGGCCTGCGCGGGGACGCCCGGCTCGTGATGCTGTTCATCTACAAGTACTCGAGGCCGTATCCCGAAGGACCGGCCTTCGACTTCCACGCGCCGCTCATGGCCTTTAGCGCGATCTTCCTCGCAGTCCTTCCCCTGTGGCTCGTGGCGAGATGGCGCAAGGCGGCCATCGTGCTCACCATGCTCGCGGCGCTCGCCTTCAGCCACTTCGTCACGCAGCATTACATGGTGCAGCTCGCTCCCCACTGGACCCAGAAGCACCTCATCGACGAGTACTACGCGAGACGCACGTCGCCCGCCGAGCGGCTTGTCGCGTTCCAGATGAACTGGAAGGGCGAGAACTTCTACACCGGCAACCGGGCCGTCATCTACGTGTCCACCAAGGACAACAAGTTCGAGGACTGGCTCGCCAAGCACCGAGGCGAGCGCCACTTCTTCATCACCGAGCACTCGCGCTTCGCCAACATGTCGCGGCGCGCCGCGGCGGCGAGCGGCCCCTTGAAGCCCTTCAAGGACACGTGCAACAAGTACATGGCGGGGTGGGCCGACAAGCTCTAGCGATGCGGCCATCGCGTCGTTGGAGACAGGCCGCCCGCGGCTCCCGCGCTAGAGATCGAACGGGTACTTGATGGTGAGCGACTCGTCGGTGAAGCGCGGGAACTTGGCGAGCTTGGCCGCGCGGGCGGCACACACGCCGGCGGGTGTGCCGACATGTTCGGGATCCACCACCTCCGCTGCGGTCACGCGTCCCGTGGCGCCCTGGACCGTGACCTTCACCACGATACGCCCCTGCTGACCCGGAGCGCACGCCTTCACCTGCGACGAGATCCCACCCATTGCGGTCTGCACGTTCTCGCGCGAGGGCTTGGCCGGTGAGCTCGACGGCTCGTCGCCCGCGGGCATCGGCATGGGCGCCTCTTTCGTGCCCTGCGCGCTCTCGGGCGCACGCTTCGTGAGCGCGTTGTCGATGAGATCGTCGATCTCGGCGGACGACTTGCCGGTTCCCACGGCCGGGCCGGACACTGCCCTCGGCGGCGGTGCCTCGGCGACGGGCTCCAGACCGGCGTACGGGTTGTCGTCCGCGGCGGTTCCTCCCGCGCGCACGCCCGTCCCGATTTCTCTCTCGCCCTCCCTGCGTTCCGGGCGCTCCCGGCCGTCCGCGGCGGCTTGCGTCGAGGCCGCGGCGGGTTCCCGGGCGCGTCGCGACAGATCCACCTTGAGGAGCTTGTTCGAGAGCGCGGCCGCGTCGTTCTTTTCGTGCTCGAGGAGCTGGGCCAGGTCATCGGCGCGCTTCACGTCAATGGGATCGCCGGTCCCAAAGAGCCGTTCGATGCGGATTTTGAGGAACTCCGCCTGCCGTTTCGAGGCGAGGCGCATGCCTTCGATCATCTGGTTGCGCAGCCTGAGCTCCGAGGTGAGCAGGGCGATGGAGTTGTCTGAAGCCTCCTTGTCGCCGCGCAGCCGCACGATCTGGATGGCGCCGAGGGCGATGACCACGAGGCCGGTGAGCGCGACGGCAGCGATGCCCAGCTTGAGACCGAGCGTGGCGCCGCCGGGCGCAGGCATGATCGAGGCGCGCGTCGGGAGGGGGCGGGCACCTTGTAGGTCCGCCTTGACGTCGACGAGGCTCGCGTAGATCGGCGGGGGGGTGGACGAGAACCGCTTGCGGGCGTCCATGTCGGGCTCGGGCGTGTCCAGATCCGGGCGCTCCTTGGGCGCCGGGTCCACTCCGCCACGCTCGATCCAGGCCTGCTCCTGACCCACCCATGGGGCCTCGGGCGAGGCGAATGTCCCAAGTTCATCGAGGTCGCCACTCTCTTTGTCAGGCCGGGCAGGCGCTTCTTCCTTCTTGGGCTCCGCAGGATCGCTGGCGAGCAGCTCGAAAGGATCCGGCAGCTCGAACTTCAGAGGATCTTGTTCGTCTGTCATCTGATTCCTCCGCCCCGAGTGGTGCGCCCCCCTTCCCGGTAAATCTGGACGCGCTCTCGCCCCAAGCAAGGACTATATGGCGAAGACGATGTAGATATCCAGCATTTGTCTAAACATTGACCCTCCCTGAAAACAACTGATCCGGTCTTCGTCCACGATGTCAGCGCCCATCCACCCACGTTCCATGTAGCTTTCAATGTCTCTGGCACCGCGAAAGGCAGGACAAAAGGGATTGTTTATTTGGCTGTAAAACAGAGGGGGAATGGTCTTTTTTATACGGTAATCATATTTTACAAGACTTAAATCTCAATAATAAGTTGAAAAATCTGAGATACCGGTGCACCGTGCACTGTGGTCCTGAACCGATGTCCAGGCACGAAACGAACCGAGAGGAGGTCCCCATGACCGACGAGTCCAGACCGGTATCCGCGAGCTTTGGCGAGAACACGTTCAGTTTCCATGTCATGCGGGAGCGCCTGCCAAAGGAGTTCTTCGAGAAGCTCATGTTCTCCATCCGCAACCACCGTCCGATCAGCCCGGACACGGCCGACGTGATCGCGCACGCCATGAAGGAGTGGGCGCTCACGCGCGGCGCGACCCACTACACGCACTGGTTCCAGCCGCTCACCGGTCTCACCGCCGAGAAGCACGACTCGTTCCTGGCGTTCGACGACACGGGCCGCCCCATCGAGCGCTTCTCCGGGCGCCAGCTCATCATGAGCGAGCCGGACGCTTCGAGCTTTCCGCACGGGGGCCTGCGCTCCACGTTCGAGGCGCGCGGCTACGCAGCCTGGGATCCGTCGTCGCCCGCGTTCCTCATGAAGCGGGCGGGCAGCGCCACCCTGTGCCTGCCGTCCATCTTCGTCTCGTACAAGGGCGAGGTGCTCGACAAGAAGACGCCCCTCATCCGCTCCGTGGCCGCGGTGAGCAAATCATCCGTGCGCATGTTGCGACTGCTCGGCAACAAGCGCGTCACTTTCGTGACACCCAACGTGGGCGCCGAGCAGGAGTACTTCCTCATCGACGCGGCCCTGTTCGAGCGTCGCCCGGACCTGTGCGAGGTGGGGCACACGCTGTTCGGCGCGAGGCCTGCGCGAGGCCAGCAGCTCGACGACCACTACTTTAGGGCCATCAACGACCGGGTGCTCGAGCTCATGGAGCGCGTGGAGCAGGAGCTCATCCGTCTCGGCGTACCGGCCAAGACGCGCCACAACGAGGTGGCGCCCGGGCAGTTCGAGCTGGCCTGCCTGCACCAGCCCGCCAACATCGCGGCCGACCAGAACCAGCTCGTCATGGAGGTTCTCCGAAGGCTCGCGCCCATGCACGGCATGCAGGCGCTGCTCCACGAGAAGCCCTTCGCCGGCATCAACGGCTCGGGAAAGCACAACAACTGGTCGCTCATCGACTCCGAGGGACAAAACCTTTACGAGCCGGGCTCGAGCTTCTCGTCCCACGTGCGTTTCCTCATCTTCCTCATGGCGGTGGTGCTGGGCGCGCATCGCCACGGACGCCTGCTGCGCAGCATCGTGGCGAGCCCGGGCAACGACCTGCGCCTGGGCGGCAACGAGGCGCCTCCCTCGATCATCTCGGTCTACCTGGGCGATCACCTGACGAGCCTGCTCGAGGGGCTGGCCGACAAGCGTCCCGAGGCCCGCGCGAGCCTCGAGGACATCGACCTGTGCACGGGCGGCGTGGCGCGCATCCCGCGCGACACCACGGACCGCAACCGCACGTCGCCCTTCGCCTTCACCGGCAACAAGTTCGAGTTCCGCGCCGTGGGCGCCTCGGCCGCGATCTCCCTGCCCAACGCGGTCATCAACACAATGGTGGCCGAGAGCCTGGATCTCATGGCCGACCGGATCGAGGCGCGCACGGAGAAGGGCGAGGAGCGCCTTGCGGCGGCGGTGGAGGTGCTGCGCGAGGTCATCGCCGAGTCGCGCCCCGTGCGCTTCGACGGCGACAACTACTCCGAGGAGTGGCTCAAAGAGGCGCGGCGGCTGCGGCTCGGAATGGCGAACACCACGCCCGAGGCCCTCGAGGCCCTGTGTGAGGAGTCCTCGCTCGCCCTGTTCGAGCGCTACGGCGTCCTGACCCGCGAGGAGATGGCGGCCCGACGCCGGATCAAGCTCGATTTCTATGTCAAGACGGTGGCGGTCGAGCTCAAGGTGGCGCGCCGCATGCTCTCGGTCCACGTGTTGCCGGCGGCCCTCCGTTGCCAGGAGCGCCTGGCGCGCGCGATCAACGAGACCGCGCAAGCCCTGCCCGGGCCGGGTCCGGGCCTCGAGGCCGAGCGCAAGCGCCTCGCGTGCCTGACCGCTCTCATCGGGGAGCTCCTCGCCGGCATCGCGGTGCTCGAAGCGGACGAAGGCGCGCTCGCCTCGAACGGCGACCTCGCGGACCATGGGCGGCGTTGCGCCGGGGAGGTGCGGCCCCACGTCGCGGCCGCGCGCGCCGTGTCCGACGCCATCGAGGAGCTCGTCGACGCGCGCGACTGGACCCTGCCCAAGTACGACGAGATGCTCGCCATCTCCAGGGCGTAGGGGAGGGATGGCAAACCGCTCGAAAATGCTTAATCGCTAGCGCCTGGCACCTCATCTCCTCCATCTACGCAGCCCGCGTTTGCACGGGGAAAACCGTTCTCCTATACTCGAAAAATCCCACGAAGGAGGGGTCCATGAACGCACCATCCGATTCGAAACGCGGGCTCGTGGTCGCATGTCTCGCCGTTGTCGGGTTGTCGGGTTGCAGCCTGTTCAAGACCATCATGGGGACGAACACGATCATGCTCGACGACTACGAAGTTTTGTCCATGAAGGTGGACATCCGCAAGCCCGAGAAGACCATCTGTCCCATGGAGGCCACGCAGATGGCGGTGTTCGCGACCGTCAGGGATCCCGAGGACGCTTCCAAGACCGTCGAATACGAGACGTGGCAGGGCGATCCGAACGCGCGTCGCAACGGCGCGCTCGACTTCGCGAACGTCACCTTCACCTCGCCCGACGGCGACTTCGACGAGCACGGCTTTTTCCATCCACGAGGCGGCGTGGCGGCCACGGCGGGCAAGGAGTTCGAGATTCGCGCCGTGTTGCGCAAGCAGCCCGACAAGTTCAGGTTCGACCTCAAGTACAGGCCCGACTACCGCTGCGTCGGCGGCGCGCGCTTCGACGGCTCGGCCGGCCAGCCCGGACAGGCGGGGATAGAGGGCCAGGCGGGCCAGGGCGGAGCATCCGGCGGGGAGGGGCAGGGGCAGAACGGCACGGGCGGCGGCTCAGGCGGACAGGGCGGCAACGGCCAGCCCGGGCAGGACGGGGACGAGATCGAGGTCCTTGCCACGTTCGTGAAGACGCCGTTCTACGAAAAGCTCGTGGCCGTGAAGGTGAAGTCGTCGGGCGGGGTGGGGCTGCTCCTTGCGCATCCGGATCAGCCGCTCGAGATCGCCGCGAACGGCGGACCGGGCGGGTCGGGCGGTGCCGGCGGACCGGGCGGCGCCGGCGGAGGCGGCGGCTCGGGCAAGCCGGGCGGGAGCGGCGGCAACGGCGGGAGCGGCGGGGGCGGCGGGAACGGCGGAAATGGCGGGAACGGCGGCACCATCCGGTTCATCTACGACGCGCGCTTTCCGGAGCTCGCGCAGGCGATCCGTCTCGTGACCGACGGCGGCTCGGGCGGGCCGGGCGGCATGGCGGGCCAGGGCGGCCCTGTTGGCTCGGGCGGATCCGGCGACAACGGGGCCGCGCAGGGACAGGCCGGCGTCAGGGGCTCGGACGGCGCGGCGGGCCAAGCGGGCTTCTCGGGCAAGGCAGGGAGGGTGACAGCGGCGACCGGCCAGGTGGCGGACGAGCTCCGCGGCGTCCCGGGGCTCGACGTCCTTTAGTCTCTCTTCACGTCCCGTGCCCCGGTCTGGTATGAATGGGTCGTGGGCGTGAACGTTTCGCCGAGCGCCTTCGTCCAAGTCTTGGAAGCGGGAGGAGGACCCCATGAAAACGGTCGGACTGCTCGTCACTTTCGCCACGATCGCGGCGTTCGCGCTGCCTTCCCTGGCCAAGGGCAAGGAGCTCGAGCTGCAGATTTCCAAGGAAGACGTGGATCTGTCCACGCGTACCGTGGGCTTCAGGCTCAACCGGCCGTGCGCCTCGGCCCAGATCCAGATCTTCGGCGCGGGCAACGCCCTCATGGGTGAGTCCGTTCAGGAGTACAACGGCGCCGCGGCCGGCACCAAGCTCTCGATCCAGTGGAAAGAGGTCTACAACGACGTGGCGCGCATCGAGCTCAAGGCCACGGACGTGAACGGCTTCTGGGTCTCGTGGGAGATCGTCCCGTTCTTCGTGGACATCCCGCACGAGGAGGTGGTGTTCGAGACCGGCAAGTCGGTCATCCGACCGTCCGAGGCGCCCAAGCTCGACGCCGCGCTCGTGCTGCTCCTCGACGCCATCAAGAAGCACGGCCGTGACATGCAGTGTGAGGTCTACGTGGCTGGCTTCACGGACACGGTCGACTCGGTGGCCTACAACCGGCAGCTGTCGCTCGACCGCGCGCGCGCCATCGCCCGCTACTTCATCGAGCACGGGCTCAAGGGGATCCCCATCTGGGTGCGCGGGTTCGGCGAGGAGGTGCTCGCGGTGCAGACCGCGGATAGCGTGGCCGAGCCCCGCAACAGGCGCGCGTCCTACATCGTGGGTGTGGTGCCGCCGGACATCAAGGGTCCCGGCGCGTGGCAGCGCCTCCAATAGCCGCGATCAACTCTTCACCAGCTTGATCATCGCCTTGCCCTCCCGGATCACCACCTTGAAATCCACGCCCTGTCCCTTGGCCTCGGCCTGCTTGCGCAGCGACCCGGCGAGCTTGTCGTAGCTCACGTTGTCCGTGGGCTCGTTGCACCGCTTGCGCGCGGTCAGGTACGCCCGGTAGATGGACTGCAGCCGCTCCTCCGAAAGCCCGGTCTTCGCGGCCGGCGCGGGCTTGGATTGCGGCCTGGCCGCGGGCTTGGACATGGGCGCCTTGGAGGAGGGGCGCGGCACCGGTGGAGCGGAAGGGGCGGGCGCCATCTCCGCGTCGCCGAAGGGGGCGTCGAGGGTCGCCACGCGGCGCACGCGCTCGAGCTCGGCCGCGTCCGCGAAGGGCTCATCGATGTCGAGGTCGCTCGGAAGCGTGAAGCACGCCGCGGGCCTGGCCGCGGGCGTCGGGATCGAGGCCCGCTCGCCGATATCGTCGGACTCCGAGAAGGGCACGTCGATGGACAGGCCGGCCATGGGCCGCTCGACCCGGTCGGCGCCCTCGGCCTTCTCGATCCTTTTCTGTGCGCGCATCACATCGCGCTTGTAGGTGCCCTCCTCGATCTGCTTGCAGATGCGGCGCCAGTAGATGGATTGCGTGTTGAACTTCTGGACCTGGGTCTGGAACCTGAAGCGCTGGGCCGTATTGCGCAGCTGCTCGCGCCGCAAGGCCTGTACCTTGCGCTCGACCTCCTTGCGCGGCACGGTCGGCTCCAGCCGCTCGATGCCCATGAAGTACTGGTTGTAGAGCGCCTGAAGCCTCTCAAGCTGGTGCTCGAGGTCGTCGAGCATCTTGTCGACTTCTTCGGGCGTCATGGTGCGTCAACCGTCCGTCACAGCTCGTACACGACGAGGTCGTCGAAGTAGACCTCGCTCTCCCAGTCGTTGATGGCGAAGCTGTCGTGGCCCGGTCCCTCGAGCGGCGCCTCGTCGTCGAGCTCGAGGAACGGCCGGCCGTCGAGCAGCCACTCGAACCTCCCTCCCTTGCGCGAGATCGAGAACGCGTAGGAGCGGCCCGGCTCGGCCCTGGGCTCCGTGCGCGCCTTCCGGTCGTCGCCGTGCTCGTTCATCCGCGCGATGATCGAGCGCGAGTTGTTCCAGCCGCCCAGGATGACCACGTAGCTCGTGGCCGTGTACGAGGCCTTGATGGCCTTGGACGCGCCGTCGCCGAAGACCTCCACCTTGATGTCGACCGCCGGGCTCATGGACCTTGCCTTGAACTCCACGCGCGCGTCGCGAGGAAGCTTGCGCTTGAGCCACAGGGGCTTGTTGTGGGCGCCCCCCGCGCGCAGCTCGCCGTTCACGATCGCATAGCCCCCGCCCGTGTCGAGCCAGTCCGGGCCCACCTCGGCGCGATCGAAATGATCCTCGAACACGACGCGCCCCTTGCCCCCTTGCGGCGCGGCGGTGCCGGGCGTGCCGCATGCGCAGAAGGCAACGGCGACGAGCACGCTCGGTACGATCCCCATGAGCCTCGTTCGCAGCATGCGTCAAAAGTATCAGACGCCCCCCGGCCGGGCAACACCGCGCAAAGAGGCTGCGCGAAGGGGGGCAAAGCCGCGCCGCGAGTTGACGGTGCGCGCGATGAGGCTTAGATTCGCCAAAACAGCATGGACTCGCATGGTAGAAAAGCGGTGGCGGCGACCCTGTCCGTGGCGTCCAACACCGCGCTCGTGATCTTCAAGATCGTGGTCGGCCTCGTGACCGGCTCGGTCTCGGTCATGTCCGAGGCCATCCACTCGGGCATGGATCTCGTGGCCGCGTGCATCGCCCTCGTGGCCGTGCGCGCCTCGGGCAAGCCGGCCGACGACGACCACCCCTACGGACACGGCAAGTTCGAGAACCTGTCCGGCGCGATCGAGGCGCTCCTCATCTTCACCGCGGCCGGCTGGATCATCTACGAGGCGATCCACAAGCTCCTCGCCCCGAGCCCCATCGAGACTATGGGGCTCGGCGTGGCGGTCATGTTCGTCTCGGCCGCGGTCAACGTGGTCGTGTCGCGCATTCTCTTCAAGGTGGGCCGCGAGACCGACTCGGTCGCGCTCCTCGCCGACGCCTGGCACCTGCGCACCGACGTGTACACCTCGGCGGGCGTCATGGCGGGTCTGGGGCTCATCATGGTGGGTGGGGTCGTGCTGCCCGGCGTGAGCCTGCTCTGGCTCGACCCGGTGGTGGCCATCGCGGTGGCCATGCTCATCATGCACGCCGCGTTCCGGCTCACGCGGCAGTCGGTGCGCGACCTGCTCGACGCGAGCATGCCCGGCGAGGAGCGGGAGTGGATCCGCGCGTACCTGGGCAGCCTGGCCTCGCGCATCCGCGGCTTCCACCGCCTGCGCACGCGCAAGGCCGGCCCCACGCGCTTCGTGGAGTTCCACCTTCTGGTGGCGGCGGACATGCACGTGGACGAGTCCCACGGCATCACGGACGAGATCACCGCGCACATCGTCGACCGCTTCCCGGGCGCGCTCGTCACCATCCACATCGAGCCGTGCGACGGCACGTGCAAGCCGGTCTGCGTGGACGGCTGCTTCCTCGACGAGGATGGACGACGGGCCGTGCGCGCGTCGTAGCCGCTCAGCGGAACGCGTAGAGCTTCCCGTCGTCGCTCCCGACGTAGAGCGTGCCGTCGGGCCCGAGGACCGGACCCGCGTCCACCTGGCCTCCCGTGAGGAAGCGCCACGCGAGAGCGCCCTCGGGCGTGAGGCAGTAGACGTAGCGATCGCGGCCGCCGAAGTAGACGTATCCGTCCGCGTCCACGAGCGCGCCGGACTCGATGCCGTACAGGTCGCCGTCGCCCGGCTCGATGTGGAAGCGCCAGCGCACGGCTCCCGTGCGACCGTCGAGCGCCGCGAGGAAAGGCCGCGGGCCGTAGGTCGAGGCGTAGACCGTGCCGTCGCGCGCGATGGCCGCGGGCGCCCGGATCGGACCGCCGAGATCGGTGGCGAAGCGCAAGGTGCCGCCCGGCGCCACGGCCCGAAGCCTTCCGTCGTCCGAGCCGAAGTAGACCGTGCCGTCGTCGCCCACGGAGGGCGAGCCGTCGTTGTCGCCGTCCGTGGAGAGCTTCCAGCCGGCCGCGCCGATCGGGGTGAGCGCGTGGAAGGAACGCCCCTGCGTGCCGAAGAAGATCGTGCCGTCGCGGCCCACGGCCGGGCTCGTGAACACCTTCACGCGCCCCAGGCCGGCCTCGAACTTCCAGCGAAGGACGCCGGACGCGAAGAGCGCGTACAGGAACCGGTTGCAGCCGAACACCACCGTCCCGTCCGCGGCGAGCACCGGCGAGGTGTCCACGTCCCACCGCCCGTCCTCGGGCTTGTCGCCTCGCGCCGCGGGCTCGGTGGTGACGAACACCCAGCGTTCCTTGCCCGACGCATCGACCGCCGCGAGCCGATCGTCGTCGCTGCCCACGTAGATCGTCCCGTCCTTGCCGATGACCGGCGAGGTCCAGATCTTGCCCCCGGCGTCGTACGACCACAGCTGCCTCCCGTCCTTGCCGATGGCGTAGAGCCTGTGGTCGTGCGAGGCGGCGTAGACCGTGCCGTCCTCGGCCACGGCCGCGTCCGCGCAGATGCGTCCCCCGGTCGCGAAGGTCCACCTGAGATCCGGTGCCCGCGGGCCCGCCGCGCCCGCGCGACCGGTGTGGGCCGCGTCGCCCCGGAACGCCATCCAGCCCCGCTGCTCCTGCGGGTTCAAGGTCGCGGGCGGGGAAGCGGACGCGCGTGCCGGGATCGGCTGTGCGTTCGGGGACTGGCTGCACGAGAGGAGCGCGAGAACGACCAGGGCCGGGCCGCAGGGCCTCATCGCGTCAGGAGAACACGCCCGGCTTGGGAATCACCGAGTCGCTGTTGCCGGCGAGGGCCGCGATACGCGAGGCCACGTCCGCGAAACCCGGCTCGCGGCCCTGGATCTTGGCGAAGCAGACGAGCGCCTCGTCGGTCCTTCCCATGAGCTCGTAGGTTCGTCCCAGCTCGTAGAGCAGCCCCATGTGCTCCTGGCGCCGCGCCCCCTTGATCGCCAGGCCCGCCTTGAGCGTGTCGATCGCCTCGCCGAAACGCTCGAGCCCCACGTAACAGATGCCGATCATCTGCTTGCACAAGGCCGCTCGCGACGGGTCGGCGGCCGCGCTCTCGAACTCGCGGATGGCGTCCTCGTAGAGGCCCATCTCCTTGTATGCGATGCCGAGATCGTAGTGCGTGGAGTAGTCGGAGGCCGCCACCTGCTTGTCGATGTTGACCTTGATCTTGGAGGGAAGGGTTTCGATGTCGGCGGAGGAACCCTCCGGCTCCTCGGGGGAAGGCTCGACCGGCGACTCCGCGGGCTGCGGGGCCGTCGTCTTAGGCGCCGACTCGAGCTCCTCCAGCCTGACCACGGCGGCCATCACCCGCGGATCGGTCGGGTGCTTGGCCGACAGATCATCGATTGCGGTCCTGGCCTCGTCGTACAGACGCTCGCTCAGGAAGAACTCGATCTCGTCGAGTTCGGACTGAATGTCCGGGAGATCGGCGCCCGCGTCCTTGGGCTTGGCCGGCGCGGGCACCGGGACGCTCTTGCGCTTGGCCGCGCGCTCCTCGGGCGGCGTCCAGGGCTTCGGCGTCACGGACGGGAGCCGGTCCCGAGGCGGCGCCACAACGTTGCGCGGCTGCGGGAGAGACACACGCCCGCTCGTCCGTCGCGAAGGCTCCGCGACCTCCGCCGTGCGCAAGGATGGACCGAGCACGCTCGGCCATGACGGGAACGAGGATGCCGTGGGACTGGACGGCGGCGCGGACATGGTCGCGGGCCTGGGCAAGCGTGCCGTGGACGTCGCCGACCCAAGCGCAGCCGGAAAGCTCGACCGTTCGTTCTGAGGGCGCGGGCTCTCGAACGTGTCTCCCGCTGGAAGCGAGGCCGGTCCCAAGACCTCCAGCTCCGGCAGATTCTCCCCGTCCGGCTCCTCGCCGAAGAGATCCCCGCCGGCCGCCGAATCCGACGCCGTGTTCTCGTCGAGCTCCGGTTCCAGCGAGGCGAGCCCGCCGTCCTCAACGTCAATCCCCGCGTCCTCGAGATCATCCTCGGTGAACGTGCGTTCGGGCGCTACGTAGGGAATGTCGTCGATGGTCGGCTCGTAGTCGGCCGGTACCGAGCCCGCAACCCGGCCGAGATCCCGACCGTCGCCGGGTTCGGACTCCGTGGCCGGCTCGGGCTGCGCCCGGCCAGGCGCTGCGGCGGTGCCCGCCCGTGCGATCTCGTCCGGCAGCACGCCGCCGAGGTCGAGGATCGCCTTGCGCGCCCGGGCGTTCGACGGATCGAGGCGCAGCACCTCGTGCAGGTAGTAGACCGACCCCTCGGGCTGCTGCTCCCGGAACAGCTCCGCAAGGAAGAAGAGCTCCTCGAGCGCCGCGCCCATGTTGCCCATCTCGACGAGCACGTCCTTGAGCTTCTCCCGCACGTCGATGTTGTACGGATCGAACTCGAAAACCTTCTTGAGGTGGTCGGCGGCCCGTTCCTTGAGGCCGTACTTGAGCAGCACCTCGGCCTCGGAAATGATCTTGGCCGCGCGCTCTTCGAAGTCCCCGTCGACCGCCGCCGGTTCGTTGTCCACGGCCTGTTCGAACGCCCCGGCCAGCGCCCCGGTCGGCGACGGAAGACCGCCCGGATCCGAACCCCAGCCCGCGCCGCTCTTGCCCGCCGCCTGCCCGCCGCTGAGCTGCTTCATGGCCGTCCGGTTGTGCGGGTCGAGCTCCAGGATGAGCCCCAGGATGCGGCGCTTCTCGTCATCGCGGCCCTGCTCGCCCAGGATCGTGGCCATCTCCTTGTAGACCGAGATGGCCTTCTCGGGCTGTGCGAGGCCGCGGAACGCGCTGGCCAGCATCTCGAGCACAAGAAGATCCCGCGGCTGCTTGACGAAACACGTCTGCAGCTTGGCGAGCGCGCGTTTGTACTGGGTGCGCTCCAGGTAGAGTTGTGCGAGCTCCCGCGCCAGATCGATGCGCTCCGCGTCGTGGTAGAGCAGGCGCTCGCCGACCTTGATGTAGTCCTCGATCCTCCCTTGCGCCTTGAGCTGATCCGCGGCACCCGCGAAATGCAGGGCCGCCTCCCGCACCTGCCCCTCCTTGGACAGGTGCTCCGCGATGCGCAGCCGCGTGGCGATGTTCTGGGGGTCGAGGTCGGCCATGCGCGCGAGCACCTCGAGCATGCGATTGCTCATGTCCATGCGCTGGAACATGTCCGCGAGCTGCTCGAGCTGGATGAGGGCCTCGGAGGTCAGGCCGAGCCTCACGTAGGAATCGGCCAGGCACTGGTGGATGTCGAGGAGCGTGGGGTCGATCTTGAGGACCTGCTTGTAGACCGCCACGGCCTTGAGGTGGAAGCCGTTCTTCGTGTACTGCTCGGCGACCTTGAGGTACGTCTCGGTGGCCTCCTTGCGCGCGCCCATGCGCGTGTAGAGATCGCCGATCTTGAGGCAGGTACGGATATCGTTCGGCTCGACCTTGAGGAGCTTCTGGTACTCCTGGATCGCCTTCTCGAACTGGCCCTTTGCCACGAACTTCTGGGCCGCTCCGACGATCTTTTCCTTGCTGGTGGTCACAGCCTAGATATCCGTCGTTCCCGGGATCGCGGGAGGTCGCGTTTTTTGCCGTCTTGTCGCCATGTTGCGCGCGGCCTCCTCGCTGGCAGCCGCCGGCTGCGGCACGGTCATATACATTACGAGCCGTCCCGGAAGACGTCAAGCAACGATGAAATCGCTGAACGGATGCGATATGTCAGGCGAGCTCGATGCTGAGCTGTGGCGCCAGGATCCGGAGCGCGTACCGGGCCTTGCCCAGGTTGCCCTGCGGGGAGAGGGCCAGGATCATGAAGTAGTCGTGGTTCACGATCCGCAGGATCGCGGTGACCTGGTCGGTGCGGACAGTGACCTCCTCGGTATCGCCCACCGCGAGGAGCTCGGACGCCTTGCGCACCTCCTTGAGCACGACCGAAAGCTCCATGCCCATGGTCTCGATGTCGAGGCCGTCCTCTCCGGGATAGGACTCGAGGGGGATCCCGTCGAAGCCCATGATGATCGCGGCGCGTCCCCCCGGGATGTCACGCACGGTGCTTTCGAGCTTGCTGGCGAACATGGATCCTCCTCGAGGTTCTCGACCGGTCCCGAAACTGTAAGGCGTGACGCGCGCCCGCGTCAAGTGGCGCGGCGGGTCAATTCCTCGAACCACTTGGAGATGCGGCGCGTCACGGGCCCGGGATCGCCCCCGCCCACGGGCAGGCCGTTGACTCGCACGACGGACACCACCTCCTTGAGCGTGCCGGTCAGGAACACCTCGTCCGCGCGGTAGAGATCCTCGGGCAGGAGATCGACCTCCTCCACCTCGAGGCCGCGCTCGCGGGCCACGCGCATGATGAGGCCGCGCGTCACGCCCTCCAGGATCCCCACGGACAAGGGGGGCGTGAGCAGGCGCCCTTTGCTCACGGTGAACACGTTGCTCGTCGTGGCCTCGGTCACGCGCCCCCGGTAGTCGAGCATGATGGCGTCGTCGTCGCCGGCCGCGCGCGCCTCGGCCATGGCGAGCACGTTGTTCAGGTAGTTGCCGGTCTTCACCCCCGGATCGAGGGCGTTCTTGAGGTTGCGCCGCACCTCCACCACGCGCACGGCGATGCCGTTCCCGCTCGTCCACGCGACAGGGAGCGTGAGCTCCTTTGCGATGATCACCATGCGTGGCGCATCGGCGAACGCCGGATCGAGGCCGATCTCGCCCGCGCCGCGCGTGACCACGATGCGCACGTACGTCTCCGCGTTGCCGGCCGCGGACACGGTGCGATCGATCTCCTCGCGCAGCCCCTCGCGCCCGAAGGGGAGGACGAGACCCACGGCACGCGCCGAGCGCCACAGCCGGTCGAGGTGCTCTCCGACCGCGAAGAGCCCGCCCGAATAGGTGCGCAGGACCTCGTAGATCGAGTCGCCGTAAAGAAACCCGCGGTCGAGGACCGGGATGCACGCGGCGTTCCGGTCGGTGACGATCCTTCCGTCGATGTTCGCGGCGAAGCCCATTGCCCTTTCATCCTCCGTCCCGACCGGTCGCGATTGTTTCACGAGCTCTGTGTGTCGCTGGTCTTCGCGCCGTAGTAGGAGCCCCGGTAATAGTGGTAGTAGCCGCCGCGCCGGGTCGCGACCCCATTGACCACGAGCCCCTTGACCTGGTTCATGCGGCCGAGCGTGCCGAGCGCGAGCTTCAGGCTCACGCGGCGACACCGCCTGGGGCGCACCACGAAGAGCACCATGTCCGAGAGCCGCGACGCCACGAGCGAGTCGGCCACGAGCAGCGGCGGCGTGTCGAGCAGCACGTAGTCGTACGCGGCGCGCCACGAGGCCATGAGCTCCGCCAGGCGGGCCGAGGCCAAGAGCCGCTGCGACTCCGGCGGCTCGTTGCCCGCCGGCACCACGTCCACGCCGAACTCCGGGGAGCCTGTCGGCGTGAGCCCGGCGCGGCCCACGAGGTGGTCGGAGATGCCGGGCGAGCGGTGCAGTCCCCACTGCCGGTGCTGGACCGGGCGGCGAAGGTCGAGATCGACCACGAGCACGCGGTGCCCTGCCTTGACGAGGGCCACGGCCAGGTTGGCGAGGACCGTGGACTTGCCCTCGGACGCCTCGGCGGACGTGATCTGGATGACCCGGATGGGCTCGTCGCCCACCTGTGCGAATTCCACGTTGGTGCGGATGGTGCGGAAGGCCTCGGCGCCCGGCCCCTTGGGCGCCCCCCAGATGTGATCCGGCGTCGCATCCTTGCCGCGCTCGAGCCCCGCGAGCTTGAGATCCGGGACGACGCCGTAGACGGGCAGCGCCGACAGGGACTTGGCCTCCTCTTCGTCGCGCACGGTCGGGTCGAGGGCGCGGCGCGCGAAGGCGAGCCCCACGCCGAGCAGGATGCCGGTGAGGGCCGCGAGCACGAGCGTGTTGGCGCGGATGGGCTTGGCGCGCCGTATGGGCGTGAACCCGCCGTCGATGACGCGCTTGTCCGTGGTGGTCGACGCCTTGAGGATGCGCGCCTCCTCGAGCTTGGTCATGAGGAACGTGTACAGTTGATGGTTGACCTCCATGTTGCGCGTGATCATGGCCATCTTGCGTTCCTTGTCGGGGAACGTGAGCAGCCGGTCCTGGATCTCTCCCTGGCTGCGGTCCATGACCCGGCGCTGCTCGACGATGCGATCGCGCGCGGCCTTGACCAACCCGAGGACCTGCTCCCGAAGCCTGCGCACCTCTTCCGTCAGGCGCACCACCTCGGGGTGGGTCTCGGTCATGTCCGCAAGCAGCGCCTCCCGCTTCATCTCCAACTCGTTCAGCTTGCCGACGACGTCACCGAGGAGCATGTCCTCGAACAGGAAGTTGCCCGTCAGCGCGGGCGACCTGTTCCCCTTCGATGCGCGGGTGATCTCGCCCGCAACCATGCCCAGCATCTCCTCCTGGATCCCGATCTTCTTGTATTCCAGGTCGAGCTTGGCGCTGTTGGCGATCATCTCCTTGGCCTGGTCGGGCAGGAGCACCGCGCCCTCGGTCTCCACGAACGCCTGCAGATCCTTTTCCGAGCCCTCGAGCGCCTTGCGGATGGATTCGAGCTGGCCCTCGATGAAGATCACGGATCTGTCGGCGGTCATCGTGCGCCACTCGAGGGCGAACGCCATGTACGCCTTCATCACGGCGTTGACGAGATCGCGGGACGTGGCCCGGTCCGCGTCCTCGAACGTGATGCGCACGAGCCCGGTGTCCGTGCGGCTGCCGCCCACGTTCTCGACGGACAGGCTCTCGGCCAGGTCCTCGATGGCGAGCGCGTCGGGCACCAGGTTCGCCGTAATCGCGGCGCCCGGCTTGAGGCCGGCGGCGTCCGCGAGTAAGAAGGTCACCCCCCCGTTCTCGTATGTCCCCTTGGGGGCCACGCGCCGGGCACGACCTTCTCCGTCGAGGCGCACCGACAGCGAGCCGTCCGCCCCTCTTTTGAATTCCGCCTCGATCGGCGTGGAAACCGTGTCCGCGATCTTGAGCCCCCTGATCGCCCGGCGCAGGGCCTTCACCTCGGACGGCACGGGCGACGCGCCCCGCAGGGTGATGAACAGGTCGAGCGTGACGGGCGGGATCGGCCTTACGATGTTGAGGCCCAAGGACCGCATGGCCTCGCCCACGATGCGCCGGCTGCGCAGGATCTCCACCTCGGTCTCCACCGACGACGGCCTCTCGATGCCGGCCATCTTGAACATCATGGCCGAGTCGCCCTCGGGCGCGGAAACCTGGATCACGCCCGACGCCCTGTACTTGGGAACGGCCACGAGCAGGTAGGCCGCGGCCGCGGCCATGACCACGCCGAAGACGAGCGCGACGGTCCTCCACTCGTCGAGGAGGATGACGAGGTACTCGCCGAGGGACGTCTCCTCGGAAGGAGGACCATGAAGCGGCGCGGCCGGACCGAGATCGCGCGGATCCGTCATGGCGCGGCCACGCGCTGGTAGATGCTCCCGGCCGTGTCCGCGCCGATGAGGAAGGGCAGGATCTGCTGCATGTAGCGGCTCATCACGGTCAGGTTGGTGGGCTGCACGATGAGCCTATCGCCGGGCTCGAGGAAGATGCGATCCCCGTCGCGCAGCACCGTGTCGTAGTCGAGCGTGTAGACCGTGGGCTCCTGCCACGAGCCGCGGATGAGCTTGATGCTGTCGTCGTCGGCCTCGGCCGGCAGGATGCCGCCCGCCTGGGCGAGCGCCTCGGCGAGGGGCAGCCGCTGGCTCTTGATGGGCACCGCGCCCGGGTGCGGGACCTCGCCGAGCACGTATACGGTCTGGTCGCTCGCGGGCGGCACGTACACGAGATCGCCGCCGCGCATGTAGACGTTGCGGCTCGTGTCGCCGCGCACCACGAGATCCTCGAGGTCGATGGGCAGGACGCCCTTGCCGCGCACCACGTAGGCCCGCGCCAGGTTGCCGGTCTCGAGCACGCCGCCCGCCATGCCGATGCCCTCGAGCAGGGTCGTGCTCCCGTTCACAGGGAACGCGCCGGGCTTGTCCACCTGGCCGAGCACGAAGAACTTCTGCGACTCGTACTTGAGCACGTCCACCGTGAGCTGGGGATCCTTGATGTAGCCCGAAAGGGCCGCGGTGAAGACCTTCTGGAACTCCTCGACCGTGTAGCCGGCCGCCTTCACGGCGCCGACCACGGGCACGTAGATGTTGCCGTCCTTCTTGACGATCGTGCCCACGATGCCGCGGTTGAAGTCGCGGGCCGACGACACCTCGTCGTGGCCGACGACGCTGATGTTGAGCACGTCGTTCCTGCCGATGCGGTACTCGTCGACCTGCGGCTCGAGCGCGGTGGCGACCTGCTCCACGGCCAGCGCCCGGCTCGCGAGCGGCACGACCTCCTTGCCGTCCCGCGGCGAAAGGAGATCCTTCACGTCGCCCTCGCGCTCGCCCTGCCCCGCCGCGCCGCAACCCGCCGCGATCGCGCCGACCACGAAAACGGCCGCGCACGGGCCGGTCCGTTGGGTGTGGAACCGTCTCATGGACGTAGATTAGGCGTTTTGGCGGCCATGTTTCAACAAGTTGGCCAAAGACGAGGAAGGGTCAAATCCGGAAGTACACGCCCGCCTGGCCCATGAGCATGGGCTCGCTGATCATGGAGCGCTTGAGCTCGAGCATGGGCACCTCGCCGCACAGCATGTTTGTGGACATGCGCGCGCCGAGCTCGAGGCCCACGCGATGCGTCAGATCGATCCGGTAGGACACGGCGCCCAGCACGTTGAGGGTGGAGTGATCCACGCCGTGGCGGGGCCGCTCGCGGATGGCGTCGATGAGCGTGACCTCGAGCACGACCGCCTGGCCGTCGGCGGGCATGACCGACGCGCGCAGGCCGACCCCGAGCGCGCCCTGCGTGTCGTCGTAGACGCGGAACACGCGGCCGAGCAGGTGACCTTCGAGGCGCAGGCGTGAGAAAGGTTCGAGGCGCAGCCATGTGCCGAGCTCGCCGCCGTGGTCGCGGATGCCTCCCAGGGCCACGGACATCTGAGAGCCGTCGTCGCGCTCCACCCACTGATGCTCGGCGCGGTGCCCCAGGTACGCGGCCTCCACCGCAAGACGCCGCGTCGCGAGCCAGCGCGCGCCCGCCTCGGAACCGAGCGTGAGGATGGTGAGGTTCCCCCACCACATGCCGGCAATGGTATGCCGGCCGAACAGCCCGAAGGAACGCCACGGCGCGAAGCTCCACGTGAGCGAGCCCTCGAGCACGCCCGTGTCGCCCGAAGCGAGTCCCGACACCTCGGGCACGTACACTCCCGAGGCGAAGGCCGCCACGGACAGATCGCGCGGTCCGGGGAGGGACGCGCCGGAGCGCTCGGGTGGATTCGGCCAATCCGCGCGCGCCGTCCCCGCGACGAGGAGCAGGCCCGCGGCGAGCGTGAGCGAAAGGCCGTTGCTGTGGGCGCGACGCTCCACGCCGGGTCACCCGAAGAGCGCGTCGAGATCGAGCGTCTGCTCCGCGATCTCGGCGAGAGCGTCGTCGTCCCCGACGGACGCGTCGGGGAACAGACCCAGGACGCGCACGTCGCCGTGGCGCGCGATTGCTCCCTCGTTGTCGAGCGCCTCCGGCGGGGTCCGGTTCAGGATCACCCCCGCCACCGTGAGCCCGCGCCTTCGCGCCGCCTCGACCGTGAGCAGGGTGTGGTTGATGGCGCCGAGCACGTTGTCGGCCACGATCGCGACCGGGTAGCCGATGGCGCGAGCGACGTCCGCGTAAAGGACCTCGTCCGAGAGCGGCACGAGCAGCCCGCCCGCGCCCTCCACGAGCACCACGTCCGCGCCGGGCTCGAGCGCGCGCACGAGCTCCACGATGAGGTCGGCCTCGATGACCGCGCCCACGCGCGACGCGGCGAGGTGCGGCGAGACCGCGTCCTCGAAGCGGTACAGGTTCAGGCGCTCGAGCCCGCCTTCGAAGCGCGAGGCCGCGCGCAGCGCCTCGGCGTCGCGCGGAACGAGCCCCCCGTTTACGAACGCGGCGCCGCTCTCCACGGGCTTGGCCGCGGCCACCGCGAGCCCGCGCCGCGTGAACGCCCGCGCCACGGCCCGCGCGATCACGGTCTTGCCCACGGTGGTGCCCGTCCCGGTGATGAAGAGGCCCTTGCTCATGCCTTGCCTTCCGGCCCGCGCAAGGCCCGCGCGAGCGCGTCGACCAGGGCCTCAATGTGCCCGGGCGCGTGGGACGCGGTCAAGGTCACTCTCAGGCGCGAGGTGCCCTCGGGCACCGTGGGCGGCCTCATGGCCTGCACGAACACGCCGGCGTTCCACAGGTCGCGCGACACCCGCGCCGCCTTCGCGGCGTCGCCCACCATGACCGGCTGGATGGCCGTGGTCGAGTCGAGGACCGGCAGATGACTCTTCGCCGCGAGCGCCCGGAACAGGTCCACGTTCCTCGCGAGCGCGGCCCGCAGGTCGTCTCCCGCCTCGACGAGATCCACGGCCGCGAGGGCCGCCTCGGCCAGCGCAGCCGGGGCCGCCGTGGTGTAGAGAAGGCTGCGCGCGCGGCTCAGGAGCAGGTCCGCGGCGTTTTCCCCGAGGGCCACGAACGCGCCCGCGAGCCCGAGCGACTTGCCGAGCGTGCCCATGCGCACCGCGATCCTGTCCGCGAGCCCCACCGAGGCCGTAAGCCCGCGCCCGCCCGGGCCCATCACACCGAGCGCGTGGGCCTCGTCGACGTACACGAGCGCGCCGTGCTCCTCGGCCGCGTCCGCGATCTCGGCGAGCGGCGCCACGTCCCCGTCCATGCTGAAGACCGCGTCCGTCACCACGAGCCTCATGCCCGGCGCGCGGCACGCGGCGAGCAGTCCCCCGAGGTGCGCCGCGTCGCGGTGGCGGAATACGTGCACCTCGGCACGGGCAAGGCGGCATCCGTCCACGATGCTGGCGTGCGCGAGCGCGTCCGAGAAAATGGCGTCGCCCGCGTCGGTGAGCGCGGTGAGGGCGCCCACGTTGGCCTGGTACCCGGAGGGGAAGAGCACGGCGCGCGGCGCGCCCATGAACGACGCGAGCCTCTTTTCGAGCCGGTCGTGGGCGCCGGTGTTTCCGGACACGAGCCTTGAGGCGGCCGCGCCCGCGCCCCAGCGCGAGGCCCCCTCGCACAGAGCGCTCCTAAGCGCCGGGTGCGCCGCGAGCCCCAGGTAGTCGTTTGAGCAGAAAAGGAGCTTGTCCCCGTCGGGCGTGGCCACGATCGGCCCCACCGCTCCCTCGACCACGCGCATGCGCCGCTCGAGGCCGGCCGCCGCGAGCCGTACGAGGCGCTCCTGCCAGTGCGTTTCGTTCACGCGGGAACGCTAGACGATGCGGCCCGCGAAGCCAAGGGCATTCTCGGGCGTCGCCGGGGTCGTAGGCGCGAACCCCATGCGTTCGAGCGGTCCTTCGAGATCAGGGGGCAGGGGCGCGCGCAGCGCGAGCGGCTCGAGCGTGAACGGGTGCACGAACGAGAGCGAGGCGCAGTGCAGCGCGAGGCGGCCGAGCCCGTAGCGCTCCTTGACCTCGCGGTTGAGATCGCCGCGGCCCCAGTTCGCGTCGCCGATGACGGGGTGGCCGAGGTGCTTCAAGTGCCTGCGCACCTGGTGGAGCCGGCCCTCGCGCGGACGCGCCTCCACGAGCGAAAGGGCCCTCGGCTCGAGCTCGACCGTGGCGAGCCGCCGCACGAAGGTCTCAGCCGGCACGGGCGGTCCGCCCTAGGAGCGCGGCAGCGGATGGCTCACCAGGCATCCGTCCGCAGGGACGCCGCGCACCAGGGCCAGGTAGCTCTTGTCGATCGCGCGCCGCTCGAACAGCGCACAAAGCGCGCGCGCCGCCTCGGCGTCGAGGGCGAACAGCACCACCCCGCTCGCGCCCCGGTCGAGCCTGTGGACCGGGGACGCCGCGCGCGCGCCCGCGAGCCGCCGCACCGCGCCCACGAGCGTCACCCGATCGGCCGCAAAGCCCCGGTGCACGATCAGGCCCGAGGGCTTGGCCACGGCCAGGAGCCGCGCGTCGCAATGGAGGATTTCCGGCGTCACGGTGTTGGAAGGCGCCTTGCTCAGAAGATCGGCGGCGCCTGCCGGAAATAGAGGTAGTCGTACGGCACCCCCAGGCCGCAGTCGCCCCCGCCGGCCGCGATGGCCGAACCGTCGAGCATGGTCGCGGCGATGAGAAAACCGTTGCTCTCGGGGAGCGCGGCGAACGGCTTCACAGTGCCGGCCACGGGATCGACGAGATCGACCGTTGCCGTGAGCTCCTCGTTGGGCGCCGGGGAGCCGCACCCGTAGTACGTCGGAACGGAGCCGGTCGCCCCGGCAATCACGAGCACGCTGCCGTCGCGCTGCAGCGTGGCCGCCGAGGAGAGGCGCGGCGCGAGGAGCTTGTACGGGGCGGCGTGGAAGGCGTCGTCGGTCTCGGGGTCGAAGAGCTCGATGACGTCTGTCGCGTCCGAGCCGCCTGCGGTGACGATCACGCCGGCCAGGGCGATCGCCCGTCCGTCCGGCAGGGTGAACAGCCCGTCGGGTCCCGCCGCCGGTCCTTTGCCGGCGATCGAGAACGCCTCCGTATCCGAATTGAAGTAGTACGCGTCGCGGCCTTGCCCCGTGACGATGAGGACGCGCCCGTCCCGCAGCCGCGTCAGGTACTGCAATCCCGGCCCGTTCTCCCAGTAGTCGATCGTGGGTGCGCCGGTCACGGCCTTGAACTGCTCGGTCTCGGGGTCGAAGAGCTGCGCGTTGGTGTTGGCGTACGAGAGGATGAGCACCCGCCCGTCCACGAGCAGAACGGCTCGCGGGCCTTGAAACGCCTCGGTGGGCGTGCCTTGCGCCTTGGCGAAGAGGTTCGTCGTCGGGTCGAAGAGGTCGATGAACAGGCTGTTGCAGCAGGCCTCCGGGGTGCCCACGCCCATGGCCCCGATCACGGCCGATTTGCCGGTGAGCATGGTCACGGTCGAGTGGTTCCACCGCGCCGTGCTCATGGCGCCCGCCGCCGGGACCGTGGCGGAGCCGCCCAGGGAGAAGAGGTCCGCGACGTAACCGAAACCGGTCCCGCTCTGCCATCCGGTCGGAGGGGGGAAGGTCACCCACCCGCCGGTGACGAGCGCGCGGCCGTCGAAGAGCACGCCGACGGACGGGACGTCCCCGTGGGGCTCGGACATCGTGATCTTCACCCACGGCGTGTCCCCCTCGACCGTGGCCTTCACATAGGTGAACGCCTTGAGCGTCGTCGATTCGTCGGAGCCGAGCTCGATCTTCACGTCGACGTCGCCCGCGGGACCTGGCGGCGTCTGGAACGTGGCCGTGTGGTTATCGACCACGCGCACGGGAGCCCGGCCGTCGCCGAGCCGGAGCTGCATCCCCTTTACGAAGCCGTGGCCCGTCGCGGTGAAGAACGCGCCGCCGCAGACCCAGTCCGACGCCCCGCCCGCGCCTCCCGAGGCGACCGGCACGATGGCCGTCACCGCGAAGTCGCAGGTCCCGACGACGCAGGCGCCGTCGCAGACGAGGTTGGGCGGCAGGCAGTCGTCCGAGCCCGTGTCTGACCCGTCGGACGTGTCTGACCCGTCGGACGTGTCGCTGTCGGTGTCCGAGTCAGTGTCGGTGTCCGAATCGGTGTCTGTGTCGGTGTCCGAGTCCGCATCGTCGTCCGTATCCGAATCGGTATCGCCGCTCGCGTCTTCGCCGGCGTCCAGGTCGGTCCCGGTTCCCGAGTCTTCGCTGCTCGATCCGCCGCCGCTGCCGCAGCCCGCGAAGGGCAGGCCCCCGGCGAGGGCGATCGCAAGCCCCACGATGACCCGGGAAGCGCGAACGCGTGTCCGTTCCATGGCTCTTTCTCCTATGGCTATGGCGAAGTCCAGAGGCGTCGTTTCAGGGTTGATGATAGCAGAGGTGCGCCGTCGGCGAGGAGAATTTCGGTCGGCAAGCCCTCGCGAGCTTTGGGAACGCCGAGCCAGCCCGACAGGGCGGAAGAGGCCGGCATGCGCCCGGGTGGGATCCGAAAGAACGCCCGGCACGAATACGTCTTCCATGAAAAGGAGTCGCGATCCCCGCCGTGGACTTGCGCCGCGTGCGCGTGGTACCCCGCCGCATGGCCCTCATCAACGTCCGCGACGTGACGATCTCCTTCGGCGGGGCGCCGCTGCTCGACGCGGTGAGCTTCGCCGTGGAGCCCGGCGAGCGGATCTGCCTCGTGGGACGCAACGGCGAGGGCAAGACGACCCTCCTCAAGCTCCTCGCCCGCGAGATCGAACCCGACACGGGCGCGGTGGACTACGGGCGCTCCGTGCGCGCGGGCGTGCTCGCCCAGGATGTCCCGCAGTCGCTCGACGGGACGTGCGGCGACGTGGTCCGGGCGGGGCTCCCCCTCGACCTGATCGCGAAGGGCGACGGCGACCACGTGATCGAGGCCGCGCTGCACAGGCTCGGGCTCGCGGCGAAGGTGCCCTGCGCGACGCTCTCCGGGGGACAGCGGCGCCGCCTCCTCCTCGCCCGGGCGCTCGTGTCCGAGCCGGACGTGCTGCTGCTCGACGAGCCGACGAACCATCTCGACATCGATTCCGTGGTGCAGCTCGAGGCGCTGCTCGGGCGGTTCGCGGGCGCCATCGTCTTCGTCACGCACGATCGGGTGCTCATCGACAGGCTCGCCACGCGCATCCTCGATCTGGACCGCGGCCGGGTGACGAGCTGCCCGGGGAGCTACGCGGCGTATCTCGACAACAAGAGCGCCTCGCTCGAGGCGGAGCAGGCGCAGCGCGACAGGTTCGACAAGCGGCTCGCGGAGGAGGAGGCCTGGCTGCGCAAGGGGGTGAAGGCGCGGCGCACCCGCAACGAGGGCCGCGTGCGATCGCTGCTCGCGATGCGCGAGGAGGCCCGTCAAAGACGCGAGCTCAAGGGGGCGGTGCGGATGGACGTGGCCTCGGCGCGCAGGCCGTCGAAGAAGATCGCCGAGGCGATCGACGTGACGTTCGGCTACGCGCCCGGGACGCCCTTCATCCGGGGCTTCTCGGGCACGGTCTGGCGCGGCGACAAGGTCGGGATCATCGGGCGGAACGGGGCGGGGAAGACGACCCTGCTCAAGCTGCTGCTCGGCGAGCTCAAGCCGACGAAAGGCGAGGTGCGGCTCGGCGAGGGGCTCGCAATCGCGTACCTCGACCAGCTCAGGGCGCAGCTCGACCACACGAAGACCGTCGCCTGGAACCTCGCCCCGGACGGCGACGCAATCGTCGTCGGGGGAAAGTCGCGGCATATCTACTCCTACCTGGAGGACTTTCTGTTCTCGTCCGAGCGGGCCCGCGCTCCGGTGTGGGTGCTGTCCGGCGGGGAGCGCAACCGCCTCCTGCTCGCGAAGCTGTTCGCGAGGCCCGCGAACGCGCTCGTGCTCGACGAGCCCACGAACGATCTCGACATCGAGACGCTCGAGCTGCTCGAGAACCTCCTCGTCGAGTACGAGGGCACGGTGCTGCTCGTCAGCCACGATCGGGCCTTTCTCGACAACGTCGCCACGAGCACGCTCGTGTTCGAGGGCGACGGGCGGGTGGCCGAGTACGTGGGCGGCTACGACGACTGGCTCCGACAGCGGCCGCGTCCCGAAGCCTTTGAGCCGCGCAAGCCCGCGGCAAAGGGCCCGCAGCGCGAGAAGCCCGTAAAGCCGCGCGCCCTGACGTTCAAGGAGCGGTTCGAGCTCGACGCGCTCCCGGCGCGGATCGAGGCCCTGGAGGCCGAGGTATCGAGGCTGCACGCGCAGCTCGCGGACCCGGAATTCTACAGGACCGCCGGCGTCGAGGTGGCCCGCGTCAACGTGCGGCTCGTCGAGGCGGAAGCGGCGCGCGCAACGGCGTACGACAGCTGGGCCGAGCTCGAGTCGATTCGAGAGGCGAGCGCGAGGAAGTAGAGGACGTCTCGATGGACTCGTGGATGCTGGTCGACAGCGTGGTGATTCCGGAGGAGTCGGGAACGCAGAGCGTCATGGCGCTCATGCGGCGCGGCCGCGAGCTCGTGATCCGCGTGGACGGGCGCGAGCTCATGGGCAGCCGGACGCACGGCTCGGAGGAGGCGCTTTTCGATCTGGCGCACGAGCGCATGGGAGCTCGTCCCGAGGCGCGGGTGCTCGTGGGCGGCCTGGGCATGGGCTTCACGCTGGCCGCGGCGCTGCGCAAGCTGGGGCCGGACGCGCACGCGGTGGTGGCCGAGCTGGTGCCCGCGGTGATCCGTTGGAACCGAGGGCCCATAGCCGAGGAGGCCGGGGCGCCGCTGTCCGATCCGCGCGCCGAGATCTACGAAGGCGACGTGGCCGATCTCATCCGCACGCCGCCCGCTCCGTGGGACGCGATCCTGCTCGACGTGGACAACGGCCCCTTGGGCCTGACGCGCGCCTCCAACGGCTGGCTGTATTCGCACGCCGGGCTCGTGGCTTCCCACGCGGCGCTCGCGCCGGGCGGCGTCCTGGGGGTCTGGTCCGCGTTCCTCGACACGGGCTTCACCCGGAGGATGAAGCGCGCGGGCTTCAAAGTGGAAGTTGAGGACGTGCGCGCCCGCGGGCGGAAGGGCGGCCCGCGCCACGTGGTGTGGCTGGGCACGAGGTGAAATGGGTTGCGCTCAAGGGCGCGCCGTGGTGAGTCGTGACGTCCAGACACGGACCCAAGGAGCGCCATGAGCCACGTCCCCTTCCTCGGCGAGCTGCTTTCGCTTTTGACGGCCCTCGTGTGGGCCGTGGGGGTGGTGCTCTTCAAGAAGAGCGGCGAGACCGTCTCGCCCGTGGCGCTCAACATGTTCAAGAACGCGCTCGCCGCGGCGCTGCTCGTGCCCACCATGCCGCTTTTCGGCGTGCCGTTCTTCCCAAACCGCCCGGCCTCGGACTGGGCCCTGCTCGCCGTGTCGGGCGTGCTCGGCATCTCCGTGGCCGACACCCTCTTCTTCATGGCCTTGGAGAGGCTCGGCGCGGGCCTGCTCGCGGTGGTGGACACGCTCTACTCGCCCATGGTCATCGCGCTCTCGTTCGCCTTCCTCGGCGAGCGCCTGGGCTCGCAGGCCCTGTTCGGCGCGGCTCTCGTCACGAGCGCCATCCTCATCGGCGCAGCCGGGCGCCCGGATCCGGGCCGTACGCGCAAGGACATCGCCGCGGGCTTGACCCTCGCGATCGCGAGCGTCGCGCTCATGGCCGTGGGCATCGTGCTCGTCAAGCGCGTGGTGAGCGAGGCGCCCATCGCGTGGACCACCACGGTGCGCGTGCTGTGCGGCGGCGTGGGGCTCCTGCCGTTGCTGGCCGTCGGGAAGCACAGGCGCGCGGCAAAGGCCGCCTTCACCCCGTCGCGTTCGTGGAGGCACATGGTGCCGGGCGCGTTCTTCGGCACCTACTGCGCCATGTTCGCGTGGATCGGCGGCATGAAGTACACGCTCGCCTCGGTGGCCTCGGTCATGAACCAGCTGTCCACCATGTTCATCTTCGTGCTGGCCGCCTTGTTCCTGCGCGAGAGGGTCACCGCGCGGCGCGTGGCCGCCATCGCGCTCGCCATGGCCGGCGCGATCCTCGTCACCTTCCGGTAGCCCGCGCTCGACCTACCTGTTCCCGGCCGTCTGGCACTTGCGGCAGATCGGGCCGCCGGGCGCGCCGCAGATTCGGCAGGGCGGCGGCGGCGGGATGAAGTCGAGATCCACGCCGCTCTTGGTGCTGCGCATCCGGTAGCGGAGTGTGACGATCTTGTCCTCGATGAAGTCCGCGATGTGCCGCATGAGCGGGAAGTAGACCAGCAGGAACACGACGAAGCCGGCCACGCCGCCTCCCGCGAGCGGGATCCAGCTCCCGAACACCTCTCCCATGTTCTTCCAGACGATCCACCCCACCGCGCCGCCGGCGGCGAGACAGATGAGCATTGCCAGGAATCGCGCCATGGGATCCTTCCTTGGGAAATCCAGCGAGGCTCTGCCTCGGACCTTTCGAGCAGTATAGCCGAAGAGGCGGTCGATTGTCTCAGAAGAGGGAAAGCTGCTTGCCGCCGGGCCTCGAGGCCGGCGCCCTCGCGACCGTGCGCGGCGCGGTCTCATCCGGGATCGCGGCGAGGAACGGCGACGGGCGGCCCGGCAGGCTCCGGCCGAACACGGCGCGCCGGGACGCGTGGGTGACGACGGCCATGTGCCGCGCGCGGGTCAGCGCCACGTACAGAAGCCTTCGCTCCTCGGCTTCATCCACGGCGAAGCCCTCGAGGGCGAGGGGCATGAGCCCTTCCTCGCAGCCGGCGATGAACACGGCCTCGAACTCGCGCCCCTTGGCCGCGTGCATGGTCATGACCGCCACCTTCTGCGATCGAGGATCGTGGGGCTCGTCCTCGCCGATGGCGCGGCACGGGATGCCGGCGCGTCCGAGGGCCTCGAGGATCGGGACGCGCTGCGTCTTCAGGCGTACGAGCACGGCCGCCTCGCCGAAGCCGATCGCCTCGGGTTCGGCCCCGGCCGTCCGCATGGCGCTGGAGGCGAGGCTGTTCGTGCCGCCCACCAGCCGCTCGATGCGCGTCGCGATCTCCCGGGCCTCCGCCTGCGCCGATGGACAGCCCACAATCTCGACCTTCGGCCCTGTTTTCCTGGCCGCGAGGAGCACGCAGTCCCCGGCAATCGCCCGCGCGGCCTCAAGCACCTGTGCCGTGAGCCGGTAGGTGACCTTGAGCCGCACCTCGCGCGCGCGCCCGAACGCCTCCTTGAACCTGGCGAAGTGGCCGGGCTGCGCCCCGCGAAAGCCGTAGATGGCCTGGTTGGGATCGCCGATGACCGCGAGCGTGCGGCCGAACGGCGCGAGGTGCGCCACGAGGGCGGCCTGCGCGTCGTTCACGTCCTGGTACTCGTCCACGAGCACCATCCCGAAACGCGAGGACACGCGACGCGACACGTCGGGGCTGGCGTCGAGCAGGGCGAGCGGGCGCGCCACGAGGTCGTCCACGTCCACGGCGCCCATGCGCGAGAGCCCGGCCTCGTACCTGTCGTAGGCGCCGAGGATCTCTGGGTAGGACGCGAGAGCGGCCCGCGGATCTCTCTCCTGCTTGGCGAGGCTCAGGCGTTCGAGGAGTGCCTTCAGACCGGCTTTCGCCAGCCCCTCGCCGGCCTCGGTCTCAAGGACCTCGAGCCGCTCGTCGTCGTCGAGGATCCGCACGTCCGCGCCCGTCACCTCCCGAAGCAGGCCGAGCCCGAAACCGTGGAACGTCGTGACGAGAGGCGCACCGGGCCGCGCTCCCGGCACGGACCTCGCGACGCGCTCCTTCAGCTCCTGCGCCGCCTGGTTGGTGAAGGCGATGGCGAGCACCTGTTCCGGGTGCACGCGACCCTCGCGCACGTGGAACGCCATGCGCGCCACGAGCGATCGGGTCTTGCCGGTCCCGGGCCCGGCCACCACGAGGAGCGGTCCTGTCGGCTCGGTCGCCATTGCCCGCTGGCCCTCGTCCAGCCCGTCGAGAGGGTCCGAGCAGGCGGCCCTGCTGTCTCGAGCAGGCCGCTGGATCGCGACGGGGCCTGGCACCGGGGCTGTCCACTCCGCGTACGCGTCATGGACGCCTGCCCCGTCGCCACCCGTCGCCTTATCGGACCGTGAGGCCGCGCGAGCGGGGGAGAGGTTCGAGCGGAAGCGAGTGGCCTCTCCCTCCGAGCAGGCCGCTGGGCTGGTCCCCCGGCTGAAGGAGGTCTGGCCCGCGAGGTGGTCGCGCTCGCCCGGGCCGAAGATGCGCACCACCCCGAACTCGCCGTCGTACCCGGCCTCGATGTGCAGCTCGCCCGCACGCACGCGGCGCACCGCCTCGGCCAGCGCCGGCCCGCCCGCCGTGCGCACGTCCTCGATCGGCGCGTCCTTGAGCACGTGGAGCTCCGGCCCGATGGCGAAGAGCGCCTTCTCGACGAGGTCGCGCGCCTTCTTGGAGCCCGCCCCCACTCCGAGCGCCTCGCCCGCGAGCTCGTCGAGCGGCACGAGGCTCGTGAAGGGTGAAGCATTCTCGGGCCGCACGCCCGAGGGCCTGTCCGCCAGGTCTTCGACCCGGCTCATGACGCCCACGGTCACGGCCGCGCCGCACACCGGACACTTGCCTCCGCTCGCGCGCGTCTCGTCGGGGTTGAGCCGCGCGCCGCACTTGCGGTGCCCGTCCAGGTGGTACTTTCCCTCCTCGGGAAAGAACTCCACGGTGCCGAGGAACCCCTCGCGGGTCTCGAGCGCGCGCCGCAGGGCGCCGAAACCCGGCTCGATGTCGAGCAGGTTGGCCTCGCGGCCGAGCTTGGCGGCCGAGTGCGCGTCCGAGTTGGAGATGAGCGTCAGGCGGTCGAGCGCGGAAACCCTCCAGTTCATGGGCGGATCGGACGACAGCCCTGTCTCGGCCGCGAACACGTGGTGCGCGAGATCGCCGAAGCACTCGTCCAGCCCGTCGAACCCGGACTTCGAGCCGAGCACCGAGAACCACGGCGTCCATATGTGGGCCGGCACGAGGAACGCGCGCGCGTCGGCCTCGAGCGCGATCTCGAGCAGGTCGCGGCTCGCGAGGCCCAGGATGGGCCTGCCGTCCGAGGCCAGGTTGCCCACGCGGCCAAGCGCTTCGTTGAACCGTCGCGCCGCATCAAGCGATGGCATGTAGACCAGGTTGTGGTTCTTTCGCACCCGGTCGGCCTGCTTGTAGATGCTGCTGATTTCGACCTCGAGCACGAAGCGCACGTCGCCGCGGCAGACGGGCGGCAGGTCGGCCGAGGCCGCGCGAGCGAGGTCGGCCTTGAGCCGGAAAAGCCCGTCCTCGGCAGGTTCGAGCTGCTCCTCGATCTCGGCCAACCAGCCGGGATGCGTGAAGTCGCCCGTTGCCACGAGCCCGAGGCCCTTCATGAGTGCGGCCCGGTGCAGCGACGCGAAGCAGAGGTCGCGGGCCGTGGCCCTCGAAAAGCGCGAGTGCACGTGGAGATCGGCCGTAAGCAGCATGGCGACGGTCTACCACGCGCGGGAACGCGCCACATGCCGTTTTTTTGCTTCCGGCGGCAGCATGGATAATGTGGAAACCTAAGGAGGGAACGCCATGACGCCAGTCGAGAGGAGGGAGCGCGGGACGCGCATCGAGGTGCACAGGCCCGTGGAGATCCTGGACCCTGAGACCGGGTTCATCCTGTCCGGGTACACCAAGAACCTTTCCGAGCGCGGCATGCTGGCCAGGTTCGAGGTGCCGCCGCCGCACGGGCAGAAGATCTCCTTGAGCGTGACGCTCGTGGACGGGAGCGCGCCCGTCGCCAAGGTGGGCAAGGTGGTCTGGCACGCGGACGCCTGGAACGGCGACGGCTCGGACGTGGCGCTCGCATTCGTCGATCCGGGCGCGATCGGGGATGAGCCCGCCGCCGAGCCGACTACGCCCATCATGTTGCTCGTGCCCGGGCGCGAGGTGCAGCTCACCTGTGGCGGGAACAGCGCGGCCGCGGTGATCGAGACGGCGGTTCCGGACGTGCAGGCCGGGCCAGGTGTCATGCTCGTGGTGCTGCGCATGGGATCCGCCCGCCTCGTGGCGAGCGCCGCCCAGATGGCCGAGAAGCCCGAGGACGACGGCGAGATCGATCTCGATACAGTGGACTGCACGGCGCACCCGCTGCGCGATCTCAAGGACAAAGTGGTCAGGTACGGCGGGCCAATCGTGAAATTCGCGGCGCGCATGATCGCGCGCGGCGGAAGGCTCACATGGCGCGTGGCGAAACCGCTGCTCCTCAGGCTTTGGGCAAGGATGCCGGAAAGGCCGCGATCCCTCGCCATAAGGGTTCGTGACATGGCTTCGAACGGGTTGGGGGGCGTTTCGTCGCGAATACGCGTGCTGCGCCGTCTGTCGCTGATCACAAAGTAGAGGAAGAACGAGCCGCGGAGATTCCCGCTCTCAGTCGTCGCCGCGGTTCGACCCGCCGCCGCCGCGCCCACCGCCGCGCCCACCGCCGCCGCCTCGGTTCTCGCGGGCCAGATCCACGCGGATCGTGCGTCCATCCAGCTCCTTGCCGTCCATGGCCAGGGCCTTCTGCGCATCGGCTTCGCTCGAATAGGTGACGAACCCGAACCCGCGGGACCTGCCCGTATCGCGGTCTGAGACGACCTTGACCTCCGTGATCTCACCGAAAGAGGCGAACGCCTCGCGCAGCTTGGCGTCGTCCGTCGCCCATGCCAGACCGCCCACGAAAAGCTTGTTCGACATCGGAATTCTCCCTTTCCCTGCCGTTCACGGACGCCGGTCCACCCGTTTCGGGAGGAGCCCGAGTGCTCCTCGCACGTCCGATCGTCCCGGCAACTCCATTAATAATCCGGGTTTGCATGCCACTTTGCAAGCAGAAGAGAACATGGCTTGACTTTTTTCGCCGAGGGCCTCTCAACGCAGGATGTCGCGCGGGGACCGCCGTTTGCGCGCCGCATGCGCTTGGGATCCCTTGACCGGTGCGCCCGCAGGTGCCACATTCAAAGAAGCCCTCTGGGGTGTGCGTGGCACGGTGTTCGACATTTTGACCCCGCTGTGCCTAACCCCCGGGATTCGTGCCTTGCCGCGGTGTGTAGACCGATCATTGCGTATCGGAAACCTGAAGCGGCAATACGGAGCCCACCTTTTTTGAAAGAGGCGCGGGGTTACAATGCAACGAAAGACCACGGCACTTTCGGAGGGTTTTTTCTTGCCGATCGCCATGGAAACGAGGATCGCCTCCGTCGCGCTCTGCCTTGCCGCGACCGTTGTCGCACCCGGCTGCCGGATCGACGTCGGGGGGGTGGACGCCGGCGTGGAGGCGGCATCCGGGTTCGGCTGCGCATGGACGGTCGCCGACCCGAAAGGCAGCGAGCTCACTTGCGACGCGGCGGGCGCGGCCTACGCCCGGGTCACGGTGGACGACTCGGCGGGCAAGATCCACGTCGTGCACTTCGAGTGCGCGCCCATGAAAGGCACGGCGAGCGGCCTTGAGGTCGCCACCGGGCCCGCCAAGGTGACGTTCCAGCTGCTCACGCGCCAGGACGCGATCCTGGTCGAGACGTCGTTCGACCACGAGCTCGTGACCGGCGCGCTCGGCAACGACCTGGGCCGCCTCGATCTCACGGTCGCGCCGTGGGCCCCGTCGAGAGGGGCGAAAGGGACGATCGAGTGGCGGTGGACCGTGGCGGGCGAGGAGCCGACGGCCGACAACGGCCTGTGCGCCGCGGCCGGCGTCGACGACGTGGAGCTGTGGGTATGGAACGAGGAGATCGGGGAGTGGTGGCGGAACGAGGAGCGCACGCGCTTCCCGTGCGAGGCTGTGGACCACGGTGACGGGCTCGCGCCATGGGCGGGCCTGCGCGCCGAGAAGCTCCTCGCGCCCGGGGCGTACCGGCTCTTCCTCGGCTTCTATCGGGAGACCATTTTCGGCAAAAACGGCGACGCGACCGGGGTGCTGCTCTACGCGGACACGCGCGACAACGTCGTCGTCGGGTCGGGTGAGGACCTTTTCGACCCGACCGACCTCGACCCGGCCGCGGTGGGGCGCGGCGTGCTCAAGATCAACCTCTCGTGGCGCAAGGCGAGCGGCTCCGCATACGCCGCGTGCAAAGGGAGCAGCGTCGCGCGGATGGGCTTCCTGCTGCGCGCGGGAGATCTCGTGGCGGCCGACGTGCCCCTCGCAAAGGATGGCCCCGGATGCCTCGACGCGATCGTGCTCGAGGACGTGCCCGTGCCCGCGAACGGTTACGAGCTCCTCGTGTCCGGGCTCGCGAAGGACGGCGCTCTCCCGTGGCACGGCCTGTGCCGGTCGCTCGTGCCCGAGGAAGGCGTCACGGCCGGCGAGGCCACGGGCGACGACTGCGAGATCGCGAACGATCTCGAGAGACCTTGAGCGCACCGCCGCCGCTCACGGATACGGGATCGGCCCCTGCTGCTCGTCGTAGAGCTGGCGCAGCCTGTGGAGGCCCGCGGCCAGGATGCGCGAGGCCCACGACTTGTGGAACCCAAGCCGCTCGCCGATCTCGGGCAGGTTCAGGTTCTCGTAGAAATAGAGCTGGATCACCTGCCGCTGCTTGTGGGGCAGGGCGGCCACGTAGGCCTGGAGGTTCCTGCACAGCCGCTTGCGATCCACGATCTCGTCGGCCTCGGCCAAGGACACGCCCTCCTCGTTGTCCCCGTCCGCGGCGTAGGTGGTCACGTACGCGGCGGCCAGCTCCTTGAGCGTGTCCGCGAGGCGGTGCGCGCTCTCCACCGTATCGCCCGGCAC
>JAQTNF010000006.1 GCA_028713995.1 Deltaproteobacteria bacterium
AGGAGTGCGAGGACAACGAGAAGCCGCTTCACAAGGTCACGCTGAGCCCGTTCTACATCGACGAGGACGAGACCACGTGGCAGACGTTCGTGCCATTCCTGAACACTCTGCGCGACGGGTACGTGCGTGAGAAGAATTACGTGTACGATGCCAAGACCGGGCAATGGGCTGGTCTCGTATGGGACAATCAGAACATCCTCATCGTCGGTTTGAACGACAAGGGGGACTACGAGCTCGGTGCCGTTTCCGGTCCCGGGAACTGGGCGGTCTGGTTGACGCCAGGCGCGTCCGTGGGCGGGGTGAGCCAGCTCGGCGCGGCCTTGTACTGCGCGTCGCTGGGCAAGCGGCTTCCGACCGAGGCGGAGTGGGAGCACGCGGCCCGCGGGAACACGCTGAACATCTATCCGTGCAGCGCAAGCGAGCGGACGTGCGGCATGGCGGACTGGGGGTTGTGTGCCGGCGAGAAATCGGAGTGCGGCGACCTCTATTCTGGTGCTTGCGCGCCACTGTATCCACTGGGCGGATTCGAGTGCCTGTCGCCGTATGGCGCGAAGCGCATGGTGGGCAACGCGGACGAATGGGTGCAGGATCAGCTCTGGGGGGGGTATTCCTGGTGCAAGGACGGATGCGTAGACCCGCATTCTCCCAAGATCGGTCCGCCCATCCTCAAGGGTGGAGATATTGGAATGCCGGGGATAGGGATCCGTATTTCATATCGTCTAACATTGAATGGACCAACTTCGAGCACCGCCGGCATCCGCTGCGCCCGGGACGGGATCGAGCGTGACACGGACTCCGACGGTGGAGTGGACGCGGGAGGAAAGAACGCTCCTTGAGGTCGTGCCCGCTCAGGCAGACTTCATTTTGTAACCATCCTGCCGCCTTGGAGCTCCATACCGTCCTGGGCGGCCGTCCTGGGCCGGCCGCATCCTTGACCCGGCGCGCGGCGATGGAGCAGACTGGGACCTCGGGAGGAGACGATCATGAGAACATTCGCGATTGCAGCGTTCCTGGCCGCGCTCGTCGCGGCCTGCGGCACCACCGGGACCGCCAACGGGGCGTCCGAGGCGGGAAGCGTCAAGGCGGCACCCGCACCTGCGCCAGCCGCGAAGGCCGCGCCGGCCCCGGCCAAGGACGTGCCGGCGGCGAAGGCGTCCTTCTCGGGCTCGTTCGAGAGCGGCGCGTGCGGCGCGCGCAACTACCCGCGCAAGATCACGTTCCGCGCGGACGGCGGCTTCACGGCACTCGACATGGTCGCGCCGTGTCCGCCCGGCGCGCGTTGCGTGTGGTCCGGCATCATCGAATGGTCCGGCTCGTGGAAGCTCGCCCTGCGACGCGTGGAGCTGGCCGTGAGCGCGTCCGCGGGCAAGCAGCCCGAGCACGTGCCGGCCGAGTTCGAGATCATGGGAGAGGATCCGTGGTCGGTCGCCGAGAAGGACGGGACCACGCTCTGCCCGTACAAGAAGGTCGATTGAGGCTCGCGCCCAACCTGATCGCGGCGGCATTCGCGATCGGCTGCACACAGGTTCCTGCCCCCGGGCCCGAGCAGGGGAGCCGCGGCCTCCAGGCCCGCGACGTGGTCGTGGAGATCCCGGCTTTGGGCGGGCAGATCGTGGCGCGCGGTGCGAGGCTCAACGCGGATCGGGCGGGCGGCTTGGTGTCCATCTCGGGCGACGCATCCGTGGCGTTCGCGGGCCGCTCCAGGCTCGAGGCCCGCGCCGAGCGCATCACGGTCGATCCCGCGGGTCCCGTGGTGGACCTTGAGGGTCGCGTGCGCGCCACGTTCCGCGCGCCGGCCGGCGGAGGAGCCGATGCGGGCCGCTAGCCTCGCCCTCCTGCCGCTCCTCCTCCTCGCGGCATCTGCCACGACCCGTGCCGAGGACGCCGGAGTCGCGCCCGAGACGGCCGCCGAGGTGCAGGCCGATCGACTGCGCGTGGATCACGGGCGGCGCGAGGCCAGGTTCGAGGGCCACGTGCGGGCCGTGTACAGCGGCCTCGAGCTCTCCTGCGATCTCATGGAGGTGTCCTACGACGAGCGCGGCGCGGTGACCGCGCTTCGGGCCTCGGGCCGCGTAGCGGTGCGGCGAGGCGAGGCGCGGGCCACGGGCGAGCGCGCGCAGCTCGACGCGAGGCAGGGCGTGCTCGTGCTCGAGGGCAGGCCCGTGCTCACCCAAGGCGCGAACCGGCTCGAGGGGACGCGCATCACCGTGCACCTCGCCTCCGGGAAGCTCGAGGTGACCGAGGCGCGCGGGTTCTTCCGGCTCGGACCCGCCACGGGGGCTCCCAAGTGAGCGTGGCCCTCGAGGCGCGGGGGCTCGCCAAGTCGTTCAAGGGCCGGGCCGTGGTCGACGGCGTGGATCTCGACGTGCGGCCGGGCGAGGTGGTGGGGCTCGTGGGCCGCAACGGCGCGGGCAAGACCACCACCTTCCTCATGATCCTGGGTCTCGTGCCCCAGGATCGCGGCAGCGTGTCCTTCGGCCGTCCGCTCGACGGCCTGCCCCTGCACAGGCGCGCGCGGCTCGGGCTCGGGTACCTGCCCCAGGGACCGTCCGTGTTCCGCGGGCTCACGGTGCAAGGCAACCTGCTCGCCCTGCTCGAGGCCCTGCGCCACGAGGCGCCCGTCCGCCGCGCGAGCGAGCTGCTCGAGCGCTTCGGCCTCACAGCCCTCGCGGACGAGAAGGCGCGCACCCTGTCCGGCGGCGAGCGCAGGCGCCTCGAGTTCGCCCGGGCGCTGTGCTCCTCGCCCGCGATCCTCCTGTGCGACGAGCCGTTCGCCGGAGTGGACCCCATGGCGGCCAAGGAGATCGGCCGGGCCATCGCGGATCTCGCGGCGGGCGGCGTGGGCGTCCTGCTCACGGATCACAGCGTCCGCGACGCGTTCGCGGCCTGCGACCGGCTGTACCTCATGGACGAGGGCCGCATCGCGGACCACGGCACGCCAGAAGAACTCGGCAGGAGCGAGATCGCGAAGCGCCTATACCTGGGCGATCAATGACCTCGTCGCGGGCATGGGCGCCGGCGCTCGCCTGGATCGCGCTCGCGTGCCACGCCTGCGCGGGGGCGGTGGGCGGCGCGCCTCGGCGGGAGCCCGCCCCGGGCTTCATCGAGATCGACGGGGACGGCTTTCGCGACGCGGCCACGGGCAGGCCGTGGGTCCCGGTCGGCGCGAACTACGACCACGACGCCCGCGGCCGCCTCATCGAGGACTACTGGCATGAGGAGTGGGCTCGGGTCGAGGGCGACTTCGAGGAGATGGCGCGCCTGGGCTTCACCGTCGTGCGCGTCCACTTGCAGCTCGGGCGGTTCATGAAAGACGCGACGACGCTCGACGAGCGCGAGCTCGAGCGCCTCGACCGGCTCGTGACCCTCTCGGCCCGCCTCGACCTCAGGCTCGACCTCACGGGCCTCGCAAGCTACCGCAAGCACGACATCCCGGCTTGGTTCCTCGCGCTCGACGACGAGCGCATGGCGGCGGCCGAAGCGGCCTTCTGGCGCGGCATCGCGGCCCGCTATGCCGGCGAGCCGGCCGTCTACTGCTACGATCTCCAGAACGAGCCGATCGTGAGCCTCGCGGACACGTCCGAGATCGTGGGGCCGCCTCTCGTGGGCGTCGAGGGCACGTACCATTTCATCAACCTCAAGGGCCGCGACGTGAGCCGGGCTTGGACGCGGTGGGTGCGCGATCGTTACGGCGCCGAGGGGGCGCTCGCCGCGGCCTGGTCCGGCTACCCGCGCCCCGGCGAGACCTTCGACCGCATCGCGCTGCCGGGCCTCCTCGATCGCCTACGCAACGAGGATCTCGTGCGCTTCGGCCACGACCGGGCCGCCGACTGGACGCGGCGCATGGTGTCCGCCATCCGCGAGAGCGACCGCCGCCACCTGGTCACCATCGGCCTTCTGCCGGACTCGCTCCCTTTCGGCGAGATCTACTCCTCGTTCGCGCCGGCCGTGCTCGCGGACCTGCTCGATTTCGTGTCCGTGCACCTCCACGTCAGGGAGGAGGGCGGCCGCGACAACGCGCTCGAATCCGAGATGGTCGCGAGGGCGGCGTATGTGGGCAAGCCGGTCGTGGTCGAGGAGCTGTCCATGCTCGTCGCCCCTAAAAAAAGGCGCGGCGCTTCCTCGAACGCGCCCGCGAGAGCGCGGCCGGGTTCCTGGGCTACTACTGGGGCGACACGCCCGAGGAGCTGCGGGCCAGGGGGACCCTGCGCGACGGCATCACCGCGGACCAGATCGCGATGATGTCCGGCCTGGCGCGCAGGCTCGCGGCCGCGCCGCCGGCGAGGAGGGCCGGAGACGCGACCTACGAGGCGTCGATCACGGATCTGCGCGTATCGGCCGAGTCGCGCGCCGGGGCCGTCGCGTGGTTCGCCGCGAGGACCGCGTCCGGCGCCTTCTCGGACTTCCGCCTCGCGCCGTGAGGCCCGGGCGACACCGATTCTCCCCTGCTCTCCTGCCCAACCGGCAACCTCGAAAGCCGCGCCTGGGATGATCCTTGAAAATCCTCAGTTGACTTGAGATTTTTCAAGGATAGAATTCCGGCTGTGATCAAGCGAGACACACTGACCCGCGAGGTTCTCAGGCGATTGAAGGCCAATCCCGTCGTGGCGATTCTGGGACCCCGGCAGTGCGGGAAGACGACGCTGGCGCGCCAGGTGGCCGCCGAGCGTCAGGCCCACTATTTCGACCTGGAGGATGCGGCCGACGCCGCCCACCTGACCAGTCCGCGCGCGGCGCTCGCGTCATTGCGCGGCCTCGTGATCCTGGATGAGATCCAGCGCCGGCCTGAGATCTTCGAGACCTTGCGGGTCCTGGCCGACAGGCCAAAGACGCCGGCCCGGTTTCTGATTCTGGGCAGCGCCTCGCCGGGACTGATGCGCGGGGCCTCCGAGACGCTCGCCGGGCGCGTGGCTTTCGTGGAGATGGGCGGGTTCGATCTCGGGGAGGTCGGAGTCGCCAATCTCAGGAGGCTCTGGCGGCGCGGGTCGTTCCCGCGGTCGTTCCTGGCGCAAAGCGAGGCCGAAAGCCAGAGGTGGCGCGAGGACTTCATCCGGACGTTTCTGGAGCGAGACATGCCCCAGCTCGGGGTTTCGGTCCCGGCCGCGACCCTACGGCGCTTCTGGACGATGACAGCCCACTACCACGGGCAGATCTGGAACGCCGCCGAGTTCGCGCGGTCGTTGGGGAGCTCCGAGGGAACGGCGCGAAACTACCTCGACCTGCTGACCGGGGCGCTGGTGCTGCGGCCGCTCCTGCCGTGGTTCGAAAACATCGCCAAGCGGCAGGTCAAGTCGCCCAAGATCTACATCCGGGACAGCGGGCTGCTCCACGCGCTCCTGTCCATCGGGACGGACAGGGACCTCGGGCGCCATCCGAAGCTGGGGGCCTCGTGGGAAGGGCTGGCCATAGAGCAGGTCCTGTCGGCCCTGAAACCTCGAGACGCCTACTTCTGGGCCACCCACGGCGGGGCCGAGCTCGACCTCTTCCTGCTCAAGGACGGCCGGCGGCTGGGCTTCGAGTGCAAGCACGCCGACGCGCCGCAGATGACCAAGTCCATGCACATGGCTCTCACCGACCTCTCCCTCGACAAGCTGTGGGTACTGTATCCCGGGGAGAAGCGATACGCCCTGCACGAGCGCGTCGAGGTGCTGCCCCTCGCCAGGGTGGGGGAGTTGGCCTGACGGAGCTCGGCCGCAGCGAGATCGCGAGACGCCTATACCTGGGGGACTGACCCGCCCTCGTCGCCGTCGGCCTCTTCTTCGTCCGTGCCGATGAGCGCGCACGCCTCGTCCGCGGGCAGGATCTCGACGTCGCGCAGCTTGCGCTCGATGGTGCGCGTCTTCTTCGTGGCCGTCTCGATCGTGCGGGCCGCGGTATCGAGCTGCTTGTGCACCCTGTCGAGCAGCTCCCCGAACTTCCCGAACTCGCTCTTCACCGCGCCGAGCAGGTTCCACACCTCGCTCGAGCGTTGCTCGATGGCGAGCGTGCGGAAGCCCATCTGCAGGCTCGTGAGCAGCGCCGCGAGCGTGGTCGGCCCGGCCACGACGACCCGGAAGTCGCGCTGGAGCGCCTCGGCCAGCCCGGGACGGCGCAGCACCTCTGCGTACAGGCCCTCGGTGGGCAGGTACATCACGCCGAAGTCCGTGGTGCCGGGCGGGCACAGGTACTTGTCGCGGATGTCCCTGGCCGAAGCCTTGATGCGCGCCTCGAGCTGTTTGCTCGCGGCCTCCACCGCGACCGCGTCGGCCTGCTCCGCCGCATCCACGAGCCTCTGGTAGTCTTCTGTGGGGAACTTGGCGTCGATGGGCAGCCACACGACGTCTCCCGCGCCCTCGCCGCGGCCCGGGAGCTTGAGGGCGAACTCCACGCGCTCGCTGCTTCCCTGACGTGTCGCCACGTTGGTGGCGTACTGCTCGGGGGTCAGCACCTGCGCGAGCAGGCTCCCGAGCTGCACCTCGCCCCACGTGCCGCGCGTCTTCACGTTCGTGAGCACGCGCTTCAAGTCCCCCACGCCGCTCGCCAGGGCCGACATCTCGCCCAGCCCGCGCTGCACCATCTCGAGCCGCTCCGAGACCTGCTTGAAAGACTCGCCGAGCCGCGTGTCCACGCTCGTGCGGAGCTGCCCGCCGAAGTCCCCGAGCGATTTCGAGAGCTCCTCGCGGCCGAGCCTGGCCGACGCGGCCGTCTCCTCGCGGCTGCGGCCAAGCTCCTCGCGCACGAGCCGCTCGGCGCGCTCAAGGCCCTTCTCGATGACGTCGAGCCGCGCGAGGAGGCCCGCGTCCGCCGGCTGTCCCTTGCGCCGCAACAGGGCGACGAGGAGCGCGGTCATGACCGCAAGCAGGACGATCGAGAGGATCGCGAGCGCCTCAGTCACGGGCCGCGGCTCCCGGCCTCATGGCCCTGTCCGCCGTGGTGAGCGCCCACGCGCCCGAGACGCACAGGCCCGCCACCGCGGCGAAGGCCAGCACGAACCCGAGGATGCGGACGCGCGTGCGCATGAGGAGCGCGCCCGCGACCGCGACTGCGAACGCCGCGCAAAGAGCGATCCACGCCTGCGGCGGCGCGAGCGGCACGAGGAGCCCGTCGAGGGACGGCGCCGCGTGCTTGACCTGGCAGGCGAGGCCCCACGCCAGGCCGGCGGAGCCCAGCACCGTGCCGGAGATGCCGTAGCCGATCGAGCCGAGCCTGTCGAACGCGCCGCCGATGGCCGGCACGCCGAGCACGATACCGGCAATCGAGAGCGCCACGCCGATCCACCCGTAGCCGGGGATCCAGCTGACGCACACGCCGATGATGCCCAGGCACATGGCGATGATGCTGAACACGCTCTCCTCCTCGCGCCTCGGAGCCCCACCATAGCACGGAAGGACGCCGGAAGATCGGCTCACGGCCGAAGGCCGCGTTGACCATGAAATACCCGTTCTATATAGTTCCGGCGGGCTCAAGACGAGGAGGATCCCATGACGACACCCAGAAAGATCGGCATCGTTGGCGGCGGAACCATGGGCAGCGGCATCGCCCAGAAGGTGGCCCAGTCCGGGCTAAAGGTGGTGCTCATGGACGTCTCGGACGCGCAGGTGCAGGCGGGCCTCAGCCGCATCCGCTCCATGCTCGAGGAGGGCGTCAAGCGCAAGGTGTTCGCCGAGGGCGAGCCGGACCGCGTGCTCGCGCGCATCACGGGCACCACCAAGGCCGAGGATCTCAAGGACTGCGACCTGGTGCTCGAGGCGGTGTTCGAGGACCTGGGGGTCAAGCGCAAGCTGTTCGCCGAGGTCGAGAAGCACGTGCGGCCGGACGCGGTGCTGGCCACGAACACGTCGTCGTTCAAGGTCGCGGCCGTGGCCGAGGGCGCCAGGCACCCGCAGCGCTTCGTGGGGCTGCACTACTTCTACCACCCGGCCAAGAACCGGCTGCTCGAGGTCATCCCGGGCAAGGGCACGGCGCCCGCGCCGCTCGCGTCCGCATGGGCGTTCGCCGAGGCCACGGGCAAGACCCCGATCCACTCGGCCGACGCGCCCGGTTTCGTGGTCAACCGCTTCTTCGTGCCGTGGCTCAACGAGTCGGTGCGCCTGCTCGAGGAGGGCGTGGCGGATCTGCCCACCATCGAGAAGACCTGCAAGGACCTGTTCGGCATCGGCATGGGGCCGTTCGAGCTCATGAACGTGACCGGCGTGCCCATCGCGCAGCACGCGGCCGCGGGCCTGGCCTCGGAGCTGGGGGCGTTCTACGCGCCGTGCGAGCTTCTGAAGAAACAGGTCGCGAGCAAGAAGAACTGGGATCTCGCGGGCGAAGCCGGGACGCGCGGCGCCGCGGACGTGGAGAGGCGCCTGCTCGGCGTGGTGCTGCTCGTGGCGGCGCAGCTCGTGGACGAGGGCGTGGCCTCGGCCGAGGACACGGACATCGGCGCCAAGGTGGGCCTGCGCTGGCCAATCGGGCCGTTCGCGCTCGCCAACCAGCGCGGGATCGCAGGCGCGGTGGCCGCGGCCGCGCGAGTCGCGGACACGTACGGGCTGCCCCTGCCCAGGTCGCTCGCCGAGCGCAAGGAGAAGCCGGTGCCGTTCGCGCTCAAGGCCGTGAACCTGGCGGTTGAGGACGGCATCGCGCGCATCACCATGAACAGGCCGGACGTCCTGAACGCGCTCGATCCCGACACGGTGGCCGCGCTCGAAACCGCCTTCAACGCGGCGGTGGCCGACGGCAAGGTCAAGGCCATCGTCATCGAAGGCCGAGGCAAGGCGTTCGTGGCCGGCGCGGACATCAAGTTCTTCGTGCGGGCCATCGACGAGAAGGACATCCCGCGCATCGTCTCGTTCACGCGCAAGGGCCAGGAGCTCCTGCTCGCCATCGACCGCTGCGACAAGCCCGTGGTGGCGCGCGTCAACGGCATGGCGCTCGGCGGCGGCGCGGAGCTGGCGCTCTCCTGCGACGCGATCGTGGCCGACGAGTCCGCGGTGCTGGGCTTCCCGGAGACGGGCATCGGCATCTACCCGGGCCTGGGCGGGACCCAGCGCCTCGTCCATCGCTGCGGCATTGGCGCGGCTCGATACCTCGTCATGTCGGGCGACATCCTGCCCGCGGCCAAGGCGGCGGCCATCGGGCTCGTCGACGTCGTGGCGCCCGCGGGCACGTCCATGAGCGTGGTGAAGCAGCTCCTCGCCGAGAAGCGCGTCAAGGCCGGGCCCGGTCCCTCGGGGCTCGCGAAGCCCACGGCCGACAAGGCGAGGTACGAGAAGATCTTCACCGACGCGGGCACAGCCGCGCTCATGGACGGCTCGTTCGCGCCGGCCGACAAGGAAGGGGAGAAGCTCAAGAAGAAGATCGCGGGCAAGGCCCCCATCGCGCTGCGCATGGCGAACGAACTCATGCAGAAGGCGCTCTCACTCCCGGTCGAGAAGGGGGTCGAGGAGGAGCTGGCGTCCTTGCCGAGGATCTTCTCCACCGAGGACGCGCGCGCCGGGCTCGGCTCGGTGGGCAAGGGCCGTCCGGAGTTCAAGGGCAGGTAGCAACCATCGACACACGGGGAGAGAAACGAGAATCGCATGAGCCGCGACGAGCACGAGATCGAGACCTTCAACGCAGCAGAGTACTTTGTCGACAGGAACATCCGCCAGGGCCGAGGCCACAAGACGGCCCTCTACTTCAAGGACCGCAAGTACACCTACAACGACCTGCAGAAGATGGTGAACAAGACGGCCAACGCGCTCGTGGACCTGGGCCTGCGCATCGAGGATCGCGTGCTGCTCCTGCTCCTCGACACGCCCGAGTTCTTCGCCTGCTTCTGGGGCGCCATCCGCATCGGCGCGGTGCCCGTGCCGGTCAACACCATGATGACCCCGGACGACTACGAGTACTTCCTGAACGACAGCCGCGCCAAGGTGCTCATGTGCAACGAGGCGCTCCTGCCGCTCGTGTACCAGATCACGGGCGACCTGCCGTATCTGCGCGACCTCATCGTCATCGAGGAGGGCGGCGGCGCCAAGCAGCCCTTCAAGCAGAAGTACCGCCGCGCGCCGAGCGTGAGCAAGTCGGCGCCCACCACGCGCGACGACGTGGGGTTCTGGCTGTACTCCTCGGGCAGCACGGGCTTCCCCAAGGGCGCCATCCACTCGCAGTTCGATCCCGTGGTGTGCGCCGAGAACTACGCGCGCGGCGTGCTCGGCATGACCGAGAACGACGTGACGCTCTCCGCGGCGCGGCTCTTCTTTGCCTACGGGCTCGGCAACTCGAACTTCTTCCCGCTCTCGGTGGGCGCCTCCTCGGTCCTCTACCCGGAGCGGCCCACGCCCGAGCTCATCTACGGACTGCTCGCGAAGCACAAGCCGAGCCTCTTCTTCGGCGTGCCCACGCTGTACGCGGCCATGCTCGACCACGCGGCCAAGGAGGACGCGGCGCGTGGACGTAAGCCCGATCCCAACCGGCCGCACGAGCTTGCGTCCGTGCGCCTGTGCGTCTCGGCCGGCGAGGCCCTGCCGCCCGACGTGTACCACCGTTGGAAGGAGCGCTACGGCGTGGAGATCATCGACGGCATCGGCTCGACCGAGATGCTGCACATCTTCCTTACGAACCGGCCGGGCGAGGTGGTCACGGGCAGCACGGGCAAGCCGGTGCCGGGCTACGAGGTGAAGCTCGTCGACGACGCCGGGGTGAAGGTGGCGGACGGCGACATCGGCACGCTGCTCGTCAAGGGCGACAGCGCGGCGCAGTACTACTGGGGCAAGCGCGAGAAGTCGCGCAAGACCATGCTCGGTGAATGGATCAACACGGGCGACAAGTTCCACATGGACGAGAGGGGCTGCTACTGGTGCCACGGCCGCGGCGACGACATGCTCAAGGTGGGCGGCATCTGGGTGTCGCCGGTGGAGGTGGAGCGCGCGCTCGTGGAGCACCCGGCCGTGCTCGAGTGCGCGGTGATCGGCTACCCGGACAAGGACAGCCTCATCAAGCCCAAGGCGTTCGTGGTGCTCTCCGACACGTCCAAGGCCGGCGAAGCGCTGGCCGAGGAGCTCAAGGAGTTCGTCAGGGACCGGCTCGCCAAGTACAAGTACCCGCGCTGGATCGTGTTCCTCGACGAGCTGCCCAAGACCTCCACGGGCAAGACCCTGCGCTACAAGCTGCGCGAGCTCGCGTAGCTCCGGCGGTGAACCGCCGGGCTGAGGGAACAAAGGGCATTGGGAATGCCCTGCCGGGGGCGATCTGCAGCCCGCAGGGCTTCGTCCTTTCAGCCAGGACGTTCACGTCCGGGCGCGTATGACCGCGGGCTGTCTGGTGTGGAAACGGGTGGGGAGAATCAGCTCTCGCGCTTGATGACCATGGCCGTGGTCACGCCGCCGCCGCCGCAGATGGAGGCCACGCCGAGCTCCTTGCCGCGCTGCTTGAGCGCGTTGTAGAGCGTGACCACGATGCGCGCGCCCGAGATGCCGGTTGGGTGGCCGAGTGCGATGGCGCCGCCGTTGACGTTGAGCTTCGCGAGATCGAGGCCGAGCATCTTCACGTTCACGAGCGCCTGCACGGCAAACGCCTCGTTGACCTCGTAGAGATCCATGTTCTTGATCGTCATGCCGACCTTCTCGAGCGCCTTGGGGATGGAGATGCCAGGGCCCTCGCCCATGTAACGCCCGTCCACCGCGGCCTGGGCGTAGGACACGATGCTGAAGAGCGGCGTCGCGCCCGCGGCCTTGGCCCGCTCGCGCGTGGTGAGCACGAGCGCGCACGCGCCGTCCGACATGCCGCACGCGTTGCCCGCGGTCACGCGGCCGTCCTTCTTGAAGGCCGCGGGCAGCTTGGCGAGCCGCTCGATCGTGGTGTCCTTGCGCGGGGTCTCGTCCTTGTCGAACACGACCTCGGGCTTCTTGCCCTTGGCCGGGATGACCACGGGCGTGATCTCGTCCTTGAAGCGGCCCTCCTCGGCGGCGGCCACGGCCTTCTCATGGCTCGCGAGCGCGAACTCGTCCATCTCCTTGCGCGACACGTCGTGGCGCTCGAGCAGGTTCTCGGCCGTGTTGCCCATGCCGTAGCCGCAGGTGGGATCGATGGAGTCGGACCAGCCGTCCTCGAGCTTGCGGTCGCCCATCTTGAAGCCCTCGAAGCGGCAGTTCTTGAGCAGGAACGGGATGGTCGACATGGAGTCCATGCCGCCCGCCATGTAGACCTCTCCGCGGCCGGTCATGATGCCCTCGGCCGAGAACATGATGGACTTCATGCCCGACGGGCAGGCCATGTTGAGCGTGATGGCCGGCACGTCCACCGGCATGCCGCCAAAGAGCATGGCCGAGCGCGCGGAGTTGGGGCCGTTGCCCGCCTGGCGGCACGAGCCGTAGATGACCTCGGCGAAGTCGGCGCCCTTGAACGGCGAGCGCTCGAGCGCCGCCTTGATGGCCGCGGCGCCCAGGTGGTAGACCGGCACGTCCTTGAGCGTGCCGCCGAAGCTGCCCATGGGCGTGCGCACCGCGCTGACCGCCACGATGTCGTTGAGTTTCGTCATGATTCGCACCTCGCTGGTTGCTCGTTGGTGGCGGGACTATAAAACGGAAACGGCCTGCGTTCCAAGGGGCTACGTGCTGCGCCGCCGGGAGAGGGCGGCCTGTCAGGAAGAGCGGAGCGCATAGCTCGCGCTGCGCCCCCTTCCGGCCCCCGGCACGAGGATTCCCTTCAATACGAGATCGGCGATGTCGCGTTTGGCCGACTCCCGGCTGGTCCGCGTCATGCCCACGTACTTGCGGTTCGTGAGCCCGCCCTCGAAGCCTTCGGGCTCCGCTTCGAGCAACCGCGCGAGCACCTTCTTCTGTCGTTCGTTGAGCTCGGTCCGTCTGTGCTTCCGCCAGAAGCGGTCGGTGCGCAGCGCCTTCCCGATCTGCGCGCGCGATGCGGCAAGAGAGCGTTCGAAGCAGCCCAGGAACCACAGCATGAAGCCGGTGACGTCCCCCTTACCGCGCTGCGCGCCTTCGAGGGCGGCGTAGTAGTCCCGCCGTTCGGCGGCGATGCGGGACGACATGCTGTAGAGGCGACGCCCGTCCTTCTCGTCCTCGGCCAGGGCGAGGTCGGTGAGCGCCCGTGCGAGGCGGCCGTTGCCGTCGTCGAACGGGTGGATCGTCACGAACCTGAAGTGGGCGAGCGCGGCTCGGAGGACGCCGTCCATGGCGCCGCGGGACGCGCGCCACCACTCGAAGAACGCCCCCATCTCCTGCGTCACTCGCTCGGAGGGCGGCGCCTCGAAATGCACGAGCTCCCTGCCGATGGGGCCGGACACGACCTGCATGGGGTCGCCGCCGTCGCGCCAGCTCCCGATCCGGATCTGCGCGCCGCCCGAGAGCCCGTCGGGGAACAGGGCCGCATGCCAGGCGAGAACGCGCTCGGGAGTGAGCGGCTCGTCCCAGCTCCGGGTCGCTTCGACGAGAACGCGCACGACCCCGTCGGCGCGCCGATCCGTGCGGGACACCCCGGCATCGGGGAGCCCGAGGCGCCGCGCAACTGACGATCGCACCGCGTCGCGATCGAGCCGCTCGCCCTCGATGGCAGCGGTCTCCACGCTCTCCTCGACGAGCAGCGCAGCCTGCCCCTCGAGGCCCAGAGCGTCCGCTTCCGCGAGCAGCATCCCCTGGGCCTTTCGCACGACGGAGAGCCGCGTCAGGATGGCGACCTCGTCCCATTCGAGCTGCGGCCATCGAGGGTGTTCCCAGATGTACGGCACTCTTTCCTCCAACGGGCGGTGATCCGATTACGCGTGCTAAACGGGTCTCTATCTGACCCATTTATACGCTTCAATTGGGTCAGAGGCAAGCCCCGGGGAAGTTGGCCGCCCGAGCGCCATCCGCCGAATTGTCATTTGGTTTCGCAATGATCCGTTTGGGTGGCAAGAGGTCCGAAGGCAAAAGGGTCGGGGCGAAGAATCACGCCACGAGCTGGCCGCCGTCGACGTTGAGCACCTGGCCCGTCACGTGCCGCGACAGGTCCGAGCAGAAGAACGCCACCACGTTGGCCACCTCCTCGGGCTTCCCGAGGCGGCCCATCAGGATCTCGGTGAGCGACTTCTTCTTCGCCTCCTCGTCCATCTGGGCCACCATGTCGGTCTCGATGAGCCCGGGCGCCACGGCGTTCACGTTGATGTTCTTGCTGCCGAGCTCGCGGGCGAGCGTCTTCGTGAAGGCGATGATGCCGCCCTTGGAGGCCGCGTAGTTCGACTGGCCGAACTTGCCGCGGATGCCGTTGATCGACGTGACGTTGACGATCTTGCCGTAGGCCTGCTCTCGGAAGAGCGGCACCGCGGCGCGCGCGTAGTTGAAGTAGCCCTTGAGGTTCACCTCGATGACCTTGTCCCACTGCTCCTCGGTCATCTTCCAGATCACGCCGTCCCAGTTGATGCCCGCGTTGCACACGAGGATGTGCAGGCCCCCGAAGGCCGCGACGGTCCTCTTCACCATGGCGTCGGCGTCGGCGAAGCTCGCCACGTCGGCCTTGACCGCGAGGCCCTTGACGCCCATGGCCTCCATCTCGGCCACGACCGCCCTGGCCTCGTCGTCGTGCTTGCGGTAGTTGATGGCCACGTTCGCGCCCAGGCTCGCAAGCCTCTTCGCGATGGCCGTGCCGATGCCCAGGCTGCCGCCCGTGACGATGGCGCTCTTGCCCTTCAGATCGATCATTTTCTGTTCCTCCTGTCGCGCTTCTTGCGCTCGAGCATGGCCTCGTGGATGCGGTGCGCGTCGTCCCATTCGCGCTTCGCCTCAGCGCCCGAGGGCGTGAGAGGCGGGATCTCGAGCGTCCTGCCGTCCCTGTCCATGGCGACCATGAAGAGCGTGCCCTTGCAGCACGGGCGGCGCTCCCACGTGCGCTTGTCGATGGCGAAGACCCGCACGCGCACGCCGCACGTGTGCCTCGACGTGTACACGACGCGCGCCTCCACCTCGGCGATCTCGCCCTGTCGCACCGGCGCCGAGAACTCGAGCGCGTCGAGCGAGGCCGTGACGAAGTGCTGCCTCGCGTAACGCGACGCGGCGAGGCCGGCGGCGCGATCCATGAGGGCCAGGATCCGTCCGCCGAACGCCGTGCCGTACGGGTTCGTGTCCCCCGGGAAGATTTCCTCGAGCACCGAGATGGGATCCGAAGGGCTGCCCGTGGCGGGGCGGCCCTTGTCGCGCGTCCTCGTCAACCGGTGACCTTGACGACCACGGCGCCGCCGGTGTCGCCCGCCGCGCAGCCCGTGAACATGCCGAGCCCGCCGCCCTTGATCACGAGCTCCTCGACGAGCTCGATGACCGAGCGCAGCGCGGTCGGTCCCTGCGGGTGGCCCCAGACGTAGGAGCAGCCGTAGTTGTTGATGTCCTTCTGCGGGTAGCCGAGCTTCTTGGCCACGAGCACGTCGTTGACCGTGAACGGGTTGTGGGTCTTGAGGCCCTTGAGATCCTTCACCTTGATGCCCGCGTCGGCGAGCGCTCGCTCGGCCGCCGGCACCATGGCCGCGCCCATGAAGCCCTTCTTGACGCGCGAGGTGCCCACGCCGATGAGCTGCACCGTGATCTTCTTGTCCTGCGAGTACTCGGCGGCGCGCTCCTTGGTGGTCATGATCATGCCGCTGTTGCCGTCGGCCGGGTGGGTCTGCATGCCGGGCGTCGTGGCGCCGCCCTCGATCACGGGCTTCTGGCCGGCGAACATCTCCACGGACGCGGTGGTGATGCCCTCGTCCACGGCGATGGTCTTGGCGCGCTTGCCCTTGCCGATCTCGACCGGGACCATGAAGCGGCGCAGGAACGCGGCGTCGTCCTTGAGCGCGTCCGCGTACTGCTCGCAGCGGCGCAGGGCGGCCTCCTCCATCTCGGCGCGGGTGATTCCGTGCTCCTTGGCCACGTTGTCGGCGGTCTGGATCATGGAGTTCTTGGCCCACGGGTCGTGGCCGAAGTTGTCCCACACCCAGTCCTCGTGATCGCCGGTTGCGCCGGGCTTGTCCTGGCGCGGGTAGTAGAGGTGCGGGCCGTTGGAGCAGCGGTCGGTGGCGACCACCAGCGTCGCGGTGGAGAAGCCATTGTCGAGATCCTCGCCGGCCATGCGCATGCACATGATGCCCGTGATGCACGCCTGGCCTACGACCGGCCCGGTGGCGTGTCCCATGCCGAGGAGCCCAGCGATCCAGGGGCCGCCGTAGAAGCACGAAGGCTGAGCGATCGTCAGGCCGAGGTACAGGTTCTCGAGCTTCTCGGGCGAGATCTTGCGCAGCTCGAAGAACTTGCGCCCGGTCTGGCCCGCGAGCTCGATGGAGTGAAGGTTGGCGAAGCTGCCCTGCCAGCGGGCGTAGGGGCTGCTCCAGTAGGCGCCGTAGGGGATGTATGCGTTCTTGAATGCCATGGTCGGGGCTCCTTTCAACGATTCTCCCACTTGGGGGGTCTTTTTTCGAGGAATGCGGCGATGCCCTCGTTGGCGTCGCGGGTCGACATGAGGTCCTTCACGTAGACCTGCTCCATGCGATCGAGGGCGGCCGGGAGCTCGCGATGCCAGGCCTCGCGCACGGCGCGGTTGGCGTGGCGCAGGGACTCGGCGCTCTTGGGCAGGAAGTGCTTCGCGAGCGCGTCCGCGAGCAGGGCGGCGCCGTCGTCGGCCACGGCGTGTACGAGGCCCCACGCGTGCGCGGTCGCGGCGTCGATGGAGCGGCCCGTGAGCACGAGGTCGTCGGCGCGCGACTGGCCGATGATGCCGGGCAGGATGAGCGCGGCCACCGGCGGGAACACCGCCAGCACGATCTCGGGCTGGCCGAACTTGGCCGAGGGCTCGGCGATGACGAAGTTGCAGAAGGCCGCGAGCTCCATGCCGCCGCCCAGGCACTGGCCGCGCACGAGCGCGAACGTGGGCACGGCGCAGGCGAGCAGCTTCTTGAAAAGGCCGTGGAATCCGCGGATCATGTCGGGCGCCTTGTCCTTCACGTGCTCGGGCACGCTCGCGCCGAAGCAGAAGTGCTTGCCTTCGCCCTCGAACACGATGGCCTTGAGCTTCTTGTCCGAGGCTTCGGCGTCGAGGCACGACACGATCTCGGACATCATCTGTGCATCGAGCACGTTCCCGGGCGGGGCCGATAGGACGATCCGAAGCACCTGACCCTCGTTCTCTCGCCGGGTCTTGATCTTCTCCATATGGCGTCTCCCTTTGTGTTTTCAGCAACTTGTAGGCTCGTTGGTTTTGCCCCGCGCGCCCGGCGGCTGTCAAGGTCTTCCGAGGGCGGCGTGGGCGGCGTTGACACGGCGCGGGGCGGCTGGCACGAAGAGACGGCATGGGACGCACGTCCACCATCCTCCACGAGCTCGAAGGCCCGTGATGCTCTCGTCCTGGCTCGCGCGCGCGTTCGCGTCGTTGCGCCACCGCAACTACCGCATCTACTTCGCGGGACAGCTCGTCTCGCTCACCGGCATGTGGATGCAGTCCGCGGCCCAATCGTGGCTGGTGTACGAGCTTACGCGGTCCAAGGTCATGCTCGGCATCGTCGGCGCCGCGGGCGCCCTGCCCGTGCTCTTCTTCTCCACATACGGCGGCCTGCTCGCGGATCGCGTCCCGCGCCGGCGCATCCTGGTCGTCACCCAGGTCGCGTCGTCCGCGCTCGCGCTCACGCTCGGCACGCTGGCGGTCACGGGGCTGCTCGAGGTGTGGCATATCGTGACCCTGGCGGTGCTGCTCGGCGCGGTCAACGGGTTCGACATGCCGGCGCGCAACACGTTCGTCGTGGATCTCGTCGACAGGCGCGACCTCATGAACGCCATCGCTTTGAACTCGTCCGCGTTCCACGGGACGCGCATCATCGGCCCGGCCGTGGCCGGCCTCGTCATGGCCGCCGTGGGCCCCGGTCCCTGCTTCATCGCCAACGGGCTCTCGTACACGGCCGCCCTGCTGGCTCTCGCCGCCTTGCGTCTCGACGCGCGGGCCGCGCCACGGTCGCGCCGGGGTGGCGCCGCCGAGGGCTTCCGCGTGGTCGCGCAGGCCCCGGGCCTGCCCGTCCTGTTCGCGCTGACCCTCGTCGTCGGGGTCTTCGGCTGGTCATACGTGGTGCTGCTGCCGGCGTTCGCGACGGACGTGCTCCGCGTGGGCGAGCGGGGTTACGGGGTCCTCATGGCCGCGAGCGGCGTGGGCTCGGTCATCGGCTCGCTGGTGGTCGCCTCGGTCCGCGACGCGCGCCACGGGCGCATGGTCCTGTCGCTCGCCGTCGGCGTCTTCTCCCCGGCCGTGTTCGCCTTCGCCTCCTCCACGGACTTCACGGTGTCGCTCGTGCTGCTCGGCGCGACCGGGATGGGCATGACCGCGTTCTTCTCCACGGCCAACACGCTCATCCAGACCGCGGTCAAGGACGACGTGCGCGGCCGCGTCATGGGCATCTATGCGCTCACCTTCGGCCTCATGATGCCGCTCGGCGCGCTCGAGGCCGGCGGCATCGCCCACGCCATCGGGGCTCCGGCCACGGTACGCATCGGCGCGGCCGTGTGCGCGGCGGCGGGCGTCTTCACCTACCATCACCTGCGCAAGCTCGCCGCCCCTTGAGGTCGCATGATCCGACAAACCCCTTGATCGCCGATGGTTCAGTGCTAGTTTGGTTTGCACGATGAGACGAAACACTTTCACGGTGGATGTGCTCGCCGCAATCTGCGTTCTTGGAACGGTCCTCGCCGCCGGCTGCGGCAAGAGCGGAGGGAACGGCCAACCCGGCGGCAAGCCTCCGACGGACGCCGATCCGCCCGCCCCGGTGACGGTCGTAGGCGTGGTCCGCAAGGCCATGCCCATCGAGCTCGAAACCTTCGGGACCGTGGAACCGAACGCCACCGTGGCCGTGACCTCTCAGGTCGCGGGCGAGCTCGTCGGCGTGCACTTCCAGCGCGGGCAGGACGTGAGGAAGGGCGACCTCCTCTTCACCATCGATCCGCGCCCGGCGCTCGCGAAGAGGAAGCTCGCCGAGGCCAACCTGTCGCGCGACAAGGCGCAGTACGAGAACGCCCGCAAGGAGGCGGAACGCCAGCGCGGGCTCCTGGAGCAGAAGCTCGTGGCGCAGGGCGACTACGATCGAATCCTCACCACGGCCGAGTCCCTGGACGCCACCGTGCGCGCCGACAAGGCCGCGATCGAGAGCGCCAGGCTCGAGGTGTTGTTCTCCTCCATCCGCAGTCCCATCGACGGCCGCACGGGCGACCTGCTCGTGGACGCGGGCAACACCGTGCAGCCGGGCGTCCAGAAGCTCGTGGTCATCAACCAGGTGAGGCCCATCCGCGTGAGCTTCTCGCTGCCGCAGCGAGGCCTGCCCAAGATCATGGAGCGCGTGGGCGCCGCCGGGGCCGAGGGGCTCGAGGTGCACGCGACCATCCCCGGCCGGAGCGGCGAGCCGGAGAAGGGCCGCGTGGCCATCGTGGACAACGCGGTGGACCGCGCCACCGGGACCATCCGCCTGTGGGCCTTGTTCCCCAACGAAGAGTCGCGGCTGTGGCCCGGGCAGCTCATCAACGTGTCTCTGTCTCTCGGCATGGAGCCAAACGCCCTCGTCGTGCCTTCGCCCGCCGTGCTCGCGGGCCAGAAGGGGAACTACGTGTTCGTGGCGAAGCCGGGCGACACCGTGGAGATCCGCGTCGTCGAGGTGGACCGCACCGTGGGCGACGACACGGTCGTCTCGAAGGGGCTGGAGGCGGGCGAGCGCGTGGTCACCGACGGGCAGCTGCGGCTGCGGCCCGGCTCCCGCATCGCCGTCAGGCCTGAGGGCGGGAACGGCGCCCCGCGGCCATGAGCATCTCCGGGATCTTCATCCGCCGCCCGGTGATGACCACGCTCGTCATGGTGGCCGTGCTGCTCTTCGGCGTCATGGGCTACAGGCTGCTGCCGGTCAGCGACCTGCCGAACGTGGACTTCCCGGCCATCTCGGTCTCAGCGAGCATGCCCGGGGCCAGCCCCAAGACCATGGCCTCGGCCGTGGCCACGCCGCTCGAGAAGCAGTTCTCGACCATCGCGGGCATCGATTCGATGAACTCGTCGAGCGTGCAAGGGGCCACCCAGATCACCTTGCAGTTCAGCCTCAACCGCGACATCGACGCGGCCGCCCAGGACGTGCAGGCCGCCATCGCGCGCGCAGCACGGCAGCTTCCGGCCAACATGCCGGCGCCGCCCTCGTACAGCAAGGCGAACCCGGCCGACCAGCCCATTCTGATGTTCGCCCTCACGAGCCCCACCCTGCCCCTGTCGGCGCTCGACGAGTACGGCCAGACCACCATCGCCCAGCGCATCTCCATGGTCGAGGGCGTGGCCCAGGTCTCGGTGTACGGCTCGCAGAAGTATGCCATGCGGATTCAGGTCGACCCCCGGGAGCTCGCCTCCCGCGGCATCGGCATCGACGAGGTGGCGGACGCGATCGACAAGGGCAACTCGAACCTGCCCACCGGCATCCTCTACGGCACGGACAAGCAGTACATGGTGCAGGCCGACGGGCAGCTCATGGACGCCCGGGGCTACCGCTCGTTGATCGTGGCCTACCGCCAGGGCGCACCCGTGCGGCTCGAATCGCTGGGCAAGGTGCTAGACAGCGTGGAGAACAACAAGCGCGCGGCGTGGTACTGCACCCGCGACAGCCAGGAGCGCTCCGTCATCCTCGCCATCCAGAAGCAGCCCGGCACCAACACGGTGGCCGTCGCCGACGCCGTCAACGCCCTCATCCCCACCTTCCGCGCCCAGCTGCCCGCGTCCGTCTCGCTCAAGCCGATGTACGACAGGAGCACGTCGATCAGGGACTCGGCGCGCGACATGCAGTTCACGCTCCTGCTCACGCTCGGCCTCGTGGTGATGGTGATCTTCCTCTTTTTGCGCAACGTGTCGGCCACGATCATCCCCAGCCTGGCGTTGCCCTTCTCGATCATCGGCACGTTCACCATCATGTACCTGCTCGACTACAGCATCGACAACCTGTCCATGATGGCGCTCACGCTGGCCGTGGGCTTCGTGGTGGACGACGCCATCGTCATGCTCGAGAACATCTTCCGCCACATGGAGATGGGCAAGCCGCGGCTCCAGGCCGCCCTCGATGCGTCGAGGGAGATCGGCTTCACGATCGTCTCCATGACGCTGTCGCTCGCGGCCGTGTTCATCCCGGTGCTGTTCATGGGCGGCATCGTCGGCCGCCTCTTCCGCGAGTTCGCCGTCACGATCGGCGCCGCGGTGCTCGTCTCAGGCGCCGTCTCCCTCACGCTCACGCCCATGATGTCGGCGCGCTTCATCCGGGCGCCCAGCCAGGTGCGCCACGGGCACATCTACGCCGTGAGCGAGGCCGTCTACGGGACGGTGCTGCGCGCGTACGGATCGAGCCTCGTCTTCGTGTTGCGGCATCGCCTCGCGGCCTTGCTCGTGGCCGTGGCCATGCTCGGCGGCACGTTCACCCTGTTCACGATCATCCCCAAGGGCTTCATCCCCAGCGAGGACCGCGGCATGATCGCGGTGAGCACCGAGGCCCTCGAGGGCATCTCGTACCAGGCGCTCGTCGAGCGCCAGCAGGCGGCCGCCGCGATCGTGCAGGCCGATCCGGACGTGGATCACTTCATGTCGAGCGCGGGAGGCGGCGGGGGCCGCGGCGGCGCCAACGCGGGCGGCATGTACCTCATGCTGCGCGACCGGCCCGCGCGCAAGGCCACGACCGACGAGGTCATCGCCAGGCTGCGGCCGAAGCTGGCGCAGATGCCGGGCATGCGGGTTTACATGCAGAACCCGCCGCCCATCTCGGTCGGCGGCCAGTCGAGCAAGAGCCAGTACCAGTTCACGTTGCAGGATCCCGACATCGACGAGCTCTACAGGTACGCCGCCGTCCTTCTCGACAAGTTCCGCGCCATGCCCGAGCTCGTCGACGTGACGAGCGACATGCAGCTCAAGAACCCGGAGCTCGACGTGCGCATCGATCGCGACGCGGCCTCCTCGCTGGATCTCACCGCCACCCAGATCGAGGGCGCACTCCTCACCGCCTACGGTTCGCTCCAGGTCTCGACCATCTTCGCGCCCAACAACGAGTACCAGGTGCTCCTCGAGGTGCTCCCCGAGTACCAGCTCGACCCCAAGGCCCTTTCCTTCCTGTACGTACGCGCCTCCTCCGGCAGTCTCGTCCCCCTCGCTGCCGTCGCCGACATGAAGGAGAGGGTCGGCCCCTTGAGCATCAACCACTTCGGCCAGCTGCCGGCCGTGACCGTGTCGTTCAACCTGAAGCCCGGGGTCTCCATCGGCGACGCGGTGCGCGACGTCGAGGCCGTGGCGCATGAGACCCTGCCCCCCACGGTGAACGCCTCCTTCCAGGGCACGGCCCAGGCGTTCCAGTCCTCGCTCAAGGGCATGCTGATGCTCCTCGTCCTCGCGATCGTGGTGATCTACATGGTGCTCGGCGTCCTATACGAGAACTTCTTCCACCCCGTCACCATCCTGTCGGCCCTGCCCTTCGCCGGCTTCGGCGCGCTCCTCACGCTGTACGTCTTCGGGGCCGAGCTCTCCATCTACGCGTTCGTGGGCATCATCATGCTCGTGGGCCTCGTCAAGAAGAACGGCATCATGATGATCGACTTCGCCATCGAGGCGCGGCGCGAGGGGGGCAAGAGCGCGGACGAGGCCATCTACGAGGCCTGCATGATCCGGTTCCGCCCCATCATGATGACGACCATGGCCGCCCTCATCGCGGCCACACCGATCGCGCTCGGTTACGGCGCGGGCGGCGAGTCGCGCAGGCCGCTCGGCCTGGCCGTGGTGGGCGGGCTGCTCTTCTCGCAGTCCCTCACCCTGTTCGTCACGCCGGTGTTCTACGTCTACATGGAGAAGCTCGCGGGCGTCTTCCACAGGCGTGAAAGGGACGTCACTCCCTCCCCAGCGCCTTGAGGAGCTGCGCGCGCGCCAGGCTCACGTTGAACGCCGCCTCGATCGTCTGCCCCTTTGCGCTCACCACCGCCACCTGCGCGTCCTGCATCTCGATGATCGACCCCGCGCCGGCCTGGTAGCGCGCCTCGGCGAGGCGCAAGGCCTCCTGCGCGCTTGCGAGGGCCGGGGCCGCCGCATCGACCGCGGCCTTGGCCCCCTCGAGTTGCAGCCTCGCGCGCACGACCTCCTGGCGGATCTGCTGGCGCTGCCCTTCGAGCTGGGCGTTCGTGACCATGCGCGCGGCCTCGAGCCCCTCAACCTGCGCCCGCGTCGCGCCGCCCTGGAACAGGGGCCAGGTGAGCGTAGCGGTCACGTCCCAGTTCCAGGTGAGAGCCTGGATGTCCGTGCCCGTGTCGTTCACCCCGGTGGACACGCCGACGTTCGGCCAGTATTCGCCCTTGGCGGCCGAGATCTGGCGCTCCTGCGACTCGGACTGCCTCGCGAGCGCGCGCAGCTCCGGCCGCGCCTTGACCGCGAGATCGACGAGCTGCTCCTCGGGCGCCTCCTCGACGTCGATGGGGGCAAGCTCCTCTTCCGCAACGTCGTAGTCCGTCGTCTGCTCGAGACCCATGGCCTTGTTCAGGTCGGCCTTCCCCGATTCATAGGCGCTCCTGGCGTTGACGAGCTGCAGCCGCGCGTTCGCCACGTCGGACCTGATCTGGGCCAGGTCGAACTCCGGGCGCGCGCCGGCCTTGACGAAGCCCTCGACCTGCGCGAGGTGCCGCTCCTGCGCCGCCAGGTTGTCCGCGGCCACGTCCACGACGGCCTTGTCCGCCATGACCGTGAAGAACGCCACGCGCACGCCGAGCAGCACCACGCGCAACTGCGCCGACTCGGTCTCGCGGTACGAGGAGACCTGGACGTCCGCGCCCCGGTAGTTGTTCCATGCGGTGCCGAAGTCCCACAGGAGCTGGCTCGCGCGGGCGCCGAACGAAAAGGAGTTCTGTGTGTTCCAGCTGGACGTTGCCGGTATCGCCGGTGTCCCCGCCCTCCCCGGCGTGTTCGCGGTCTGCCGCGAGTAGCTCGCGTTGCCGGTCACCTGGGGCAGAAGCGGCGCCAGCGCCCCGTTCACGCGCGCCTGCGCCCCTGCGGTCTGCGCCCTGGCCACGGCCAGATCCGGCTGCCGTTCGCGCGCCGCCTTGAGCGCCTCGGTGAGGGTGATCCTCCTCGCCGCGGCTGGAGCCTGCTCCTTGTCCCCGCCCTGGGCGCGGATGCCGGGCGCGGCGAGGAGGACCGCGAGCGCCACCACGTTCACGATGTTCCGTTTCATCATTCGTACCTCAGCGCCTCGATGGGATCGAGGTTCATTGCCTTGCGCGCCGGATAGAGGCCGAACACGACCCCGACCGCCGCGCTGAACAGGAAAGCCACCGCCACGATGTCCGAGCGCACCACGAACGCCCAGACGAGGTTGTCGGCCAGGATCTTGGACACGCCGAAGCCGAGGCCGATGCCGAGCAGTCCCCCGGTCATCGAGAGCGTCATGGCCTCCACCAGGAACTGGGCCATGATGTGCACGGGCCTTGCGCCGACCGCCATGCGGATGCCGATCTCCCGTGTGCGCTCGGTGACGCTCACGAGCATGATGTTCATGATGCCGATACCGCCCACGAGCAACGAGACGACGGCGATGGCGGCGAGCAGCCCGGTGAGCGTGTTCATTCCCTGCTGCCTCGCGCTCGCGATCTCGGTCAGGTTCCGCACGGCGAAGTCGTCGTCGGCGCGGTCCGCGATGTGGTGCCTGTCGGCCAGGATCGACGAGATCTGGTTCTGCGCGCGGAAGGTCTCCTCGGCCGAGCCGGCGCCCACGAAGATGACGCCCGTGATGAACTGCTGCAGCCCGCCCTGAAGCTTCCCGCGGAAGACCGAGATGGGGACGAACGCCGCGTCGTCGAGGTCCGTCCCTCCGAAGGACTGCCCCTTCTTCTCGAGGATGCCGATGACCTGGTAGGGCGTGCCCCTGATGCGCACCGGCTTGCCGACGGGGTCCACGCCCGTGCCGAAGACGTGCGAGACCACGGTCTGGCCGAGCACGACGACCTTCGCGTTCGTCTCGATGTCCGACGCCGAGAACATGGAACCCTCGGCCACGCGCCAGCTCCTGATGGGGAAGTACTCGGGCGTGGTGCCGTTCACCTGCGTGTTCCAGTTGCCGTCCTCCCCCACGATGGAGGTCTTCTGGCTCATGAGCGGGGCGGCGTAGCGCACGGAGGGTGCCTCGCTTCTTATGGCGTCGAGGTCGTCCCAGGTGAGCGTGGGCATGGAGCCCATCCCGCCCATGAACCCGCCCGAGCGCGTCGATCCCGAGGTGACGATGAGGAGGTTGGTGCCCATCTGCTCGAAGGCTTTCGACACGCTCGACTTGGCCCCCTCGCCCACCGCGACCATGGAGATGACCGAGCCCACGCCGATGATGACGCCGAGCATGGTGAGGAAGGAGCGCGTCTTGTTGCGCAAAAGAGCCCGCACGGCGATGGGGAACGGCTGCATGAGGTTCACGGCGCACCTCCGGCGGCCCGCGCGTCCCTGGCGGTCTGGCACGCGTCCGAGACGATGCGCCCGTCCCGCGTGGCGATCACGCGCGCCGCGAAGCCGGCCACGTCGGGCTCGTGCGTCACCACGAGCACCGTGAGCCCGGCGCGCCACAGGTCCTGGAACAGCGCCATGACGTCGATGCTCGTACGCGTGTCCAGGTTGCCGGTGGGCTCGTCGGCCAGGATGAGGCGCGGGCTCGTGACGAGAGCGCGGGCGATGGCCACGCGCTGCTGCTGCCCGCCGGAAAGCTGGGACGGCGCGTGGTGCGCGCGATCCGTGAGGCCGACGCGATCGAGCGCCTCCCGCGCCCTGCGGATGCGCTCGCGCCGCGGCGCGCCCGAGTACACGAGCGGCAGCTCCACGTTCTCGAGCGCCGAGGTGCGCGCGAGCAGGTTGAAGCCCTGGAACACGAAGCCGATGGTGCGGTTGCGTTCCTCGGCCAGCCTTCCGCGGTCGAAGGTCGTCACGTCGCGCCCGTCGAGCAGGTAGCGCCCGGTGGTGGGCCGGTCCAGGCACCCGAGGATGTTCATCAGCGTGGACTTCCCCGAGCCCGAGGGGCCCATGATCGCCACGAACTCTCCCGCTCCCACCTCGAGGTCGACACCCGCGAGCGCGTGCACCTCGGTCTCCCCGGCCCTGTAGACCTTGGAGACGCCCTCGAGCCGGATCACGGGCTTCATGTCAGAACGGCCTCTTCTGCGGCATCGCGCTTGGATCGACCACGATCTCGGTGACGAGCGCCTGGCCGTCCTTGACCTCGCCGCCCAGCAGCTCGGTCCACGTCCCGTCCGTCAGTCCCACGTGTACCTTGCGCGTCACCGGGCGGTTGTCCACGAGGATCCACACCATGCGCTCCCCGGGTTCCCGCTCCTCGCGCGCCTTTTTCTTGGCGGGCTCGCCGCGCCCGGTGTCGCCGGAAGCGATCCTGAGCTGATCCGGATCGGGCCTGAACCGCAGCGCCGCGTTGGGGATGCGCAGCACGTCCGCGCGCTCGGCGTAGACGAACGTCACGTTCGCGGTCATGCCCGGCTTGAGCGCCAGATCGGCGTTGTCCACGTCGATGACCGCGTCGTAGGTCACCACGCCCTGCACGGTCGTGGCCGCGTCGCGCACCTGCCGCACCACCCCCTCGAACTTGCGCTCCGGGTAGGCGTCCACGAGGAACGTGACCTTCATCGAGGCGCGCACCTTGCCCACATCCGCCTCGGACACGGACGTGTCGACCTGCATCTTGGACAGGTCCTGGGCGATGGTGAAGAGGGTCGGCGACTGGAACGAGGCCGCCACGGTCTGGCCCACGTCGATGTTGCGCGACACGACCACCCCGTCGATGGGCGACGAGATGGTGGTGTAGGCGAGGTTGATCTCGGCCTGGACGAGCGCGGCCCGGGCCTGCTCCACGCTGGCCGTGGCCACCCTGACCTGGGCCTTCGCGGCCTCGAACGCGGCCTCGTTCGTTTCGCTCTCGGCCTGCGCGACGAGCTTCAGGCCGGCAAGCGCCGTGGCGCGATCGAACTGCCTCTTCGCGTCCTCCGCCTGCACGCGCGCCTTCTCCAGGTTGGCTTGCGCGGAGGCGAGGTTGGCCCTCCCCTGGGCCAGGGCGGCCGTGAAGAACCTCGGATCGATGGTCGCGATGACGTCGTCCTTCTTGACCCTTGAGCCGAAGTCCACACGGATGGAGTCGATGCGCCCGGACACCTGGCTGCCGACCTGGACGGTCACGAGCGCCGAGAGAGCGCCGCTGGCCGTGACCTTGGCGGTGATGCCGCCGCGCTCGATCTTGGCGGTCTCGTACCGCACCTTTGACTCCGAAGAGCGCGGCAGAAAGCGCCACCCTGCGATCCCGAGGCCCAGGGCCGCGACGAGCGGGACGAGCCATCTGAGCATCTTTTTCATGGGGGCCATTGTAGTTTTTGGAACGACTGACTGCGAGAGCTATTCCTTCTCGGCCTCGCAGGCCGCGCACAGGGGGCCCGGGTCGCCCTCGTCGAGGGGCGCGCCGCAGGCCGCGCAGGCCGCGGGCCCCTGTGGCTTCTCGCGAGGTGGATCCTTGTGGATCATGGGACCGGCGTTTTTCCGCTGCCGCGCCGGCACGGCGTAAGCGTTTCGCGGCTTCACAACGGATTTCTTCTTCTTCACCATGCCAAGGGCCCTTTCGCCGACGGAGCGATTTCCCCAACGTGGAGAAGAACGGCGCGCGGCTACCTGGCGGGCGCGAAGCGGGTGTTCTCGGTGCGGAAGCGCAGGACCTTGGTCATGTACCAGGCCCCGTAGATGCCGAGGGTGATGATGGTGAGCAGGATCCCGACCAGGTTCAGCACGAAGAACTGGCCGCCCGTGCCTGTGAAGTCGCCGGCGAGCGTCTCGCCGCCCGACGTGACGCGCGTGCCTTCCGAGAAGAACTTGTAGAGCTTCACCTGGAACCAACAGGCGTAGATGCCGAGCGTCACCAGCGTGAGCAGGTAGCCCACGAGGAACGTGACGAACAGCGAGCCGCCCGTGGCGACGAAATCGATCGTCGCGTGGGGCTGTCCGCCCTGCAGGATCTCGGTGTTGCTGAAAATGACCTTGGTCAGCTTGCAGCAGAACCAGGCGCCGTAGATGCCGAACGTGATCATCGTGAGCAGCATGCCGACCAGATAGGTCACGAAGATCGTCCCGCCCGTGCCGTTGAACCGGAGCGCATAGGTCGTGCCGTCCTCGGCGCGCGCCTCGGTGTTCTCCGCGATGTAGTGCAGGAGCTTGGCCACGAACCAGGCGCCGTAGATGCCGAAGGTGACGAGGGTGAGCAGCCCGCCCACCAGGTTGATGACGAAGAGCCTGCCGCCCGTGCCCTTGAAGTCGAGCTTGAGCATCCCCTTGTCCGTTCCCCTCATCCTCGTGTGCTCGAGCACGTACTTGAGCAGCGACACGACAAACCACGGGGCGTAGATGCCGAACGTGATCATCGTGAGCAGGATCCCCACAAGGTACTTCACGAACAGACCCCCACCCGTTCCCCGAAACTCGAATGTCTTCTCCATGGTCGTACCCCTTCCTTTGTTTTGTTGAGCCCTTTGATGCCCGTAGTCCGCTGACTGTACCCGATGTCGCGCTCATGGACAACGGCACGCCGATGCGTGTATGGGACGAGCGTCATGACCGACGGAAAGGCGCCGCTCGCGAGGCTGCTCGCGACCATCGAGACCGACGAGCCGGACGCGGATCTGCTGCTCGACCGGTTCCTCGACTACGCGGGCTCGCTCGGGCTCACGCTCTACCCGGCGCAGGAGGAGGCCATCCTGGCCGTGCTCGAGGGGAGGCACGTGGTCCTCGGCACGCCCACGGGCTCGGGCAAGTCGCTCGTGGCGCTCGCCATGCACTTCAAGGCCATGGCCGAGCGCCGGCTCTCGTTCTACACCGCGCCCACCAAGGCGCTCGTGAACGAGAAGTTCTTCGCCCTGTGCGACGCGTTCGGGCCGGCCGACGTGGGCATGCTCACCGGCGACGCGAGCGTGAACCGCGAGGCGCCCATCATCTGCTGCACGGCCGAGATCCTGGCCAACATGGCCCTGCGCGACGGCGCCTGCGACGTGAGCTACGCGGTCATGGACGAGTTCCACTTTTACGGGGACAAGGAGCGCGGCGCGGCCTGGCAGATCCCGCTCGTGACGTTACGCGACACCCAGTTCCTGCTCATGTCCGCCACCCTCGGCGACACGACCGAGATCGAGCGCAAGGTGGAGGGCTTCACGGACAGGGCCGTGGCCGCGGTGAGCGGCAGGCAGCGGCCGGTGCCCCTCTCGTTCGAGTACCGCGAGACGCCGCTCCACGAGACCATCGAGGATCTGCTCACCGCCGGCGAGGCGCCCATCTACCTCGTGAGCTTCACCCAGCGCCAGGTCGCCGAGGAGGCGCAGAACTTGGTGAGCGCCGGCATCGCGTCCAGGGAAGACAGGGCGACGATCGGCCGCGAGCTTGCGGGCTCGCGCTTCGACACGCCCTACGGCAAGGAGTTCCAGCGCCTGACGCGCGCCGGGGTGGGCGTGCACCACGCGGGCCTGCTGCCGCGCTACCGCCTGCTCGTCGAGAAGCTGTCGCAGGCCGGGCTGCTCAAGGTGGTGAGCGGCACGGACAGCCTGGGCGTGGGCGTCAACGTGCCCATCCGCACCGTGGTCTTCACCAAGCTGTGCAAGTACGACGGCGAGAAGACCCAGATCCTCTCGGCGCGCGAGTTCCACCAGATCGCGGGCCGCGCCGGTCGTAAGGGGTTCGACGACCACGGTCGCGTGGTGGCGCAGGCGCCGGAGCACGTCATCGAGAACAAGCGCATCGAGATGAAGCTCGCGAAGAACCCGCACCTGCGCAACAAGCTGCACAAGCGAAAGGCCCCGGAGCGCAACTTCGTGAACTGGGACAAGAAGACCTTCGAGCGGCTCGAAGGATCGAGGCCCGAGCCGCTCACGCCCAGGCTCGAGGTGGGCCACGGCATGATCGTGAACGTCATGCGCGCAGGCGGCGGCGGGCCCGACGGCGGGTACAGGAGGCTCGTGGAGATCGTGAGGAGCTCGCACGTCCACGACGGCGAGAAGAGGCGGCAGCTTCGACGCGCGGCGTCCCTGGTCCGGTCGCTGCGGTACGTGGGGGTGGTGGAGCTCGTGCCCGACCCCGGGCGCCGGGGCTCGCGCCTGCGGCTGCACGCGGACCTGCAGGAGGACTTCTCGTTGCACCACGCCCTGTCGCTCTACCTCGTCGAGGCCATCGAGCGCCTCGACCGCGCCGCCGAGACCTACGCCCTCGACGCGGTCACGCTCGTGGAGTCGATCATCGAGGATCCGGACATCATCTTGCGGCGCCAGGTCGATCGCCTCAAGGATGCGCTCGTCGCGCGGATGAAGGCCGAGGGCGTGGAGTACGAGGATCGCATGCGGGAGCTCGAGAAGGTGGAGCACCCGAAGCCCCTGCGCGACTTCGTCTACGACACGTTCAACGCCTTTGCCGCGATCCACCCCTGGGTGGGCACCGAGAACATCAGGCCCAAGTCGATCGCCCGCGAGATGTACGAGAAGTGCATGGGGTTCAACGATTTCGTGATCGAGTACGGGCTCGAGCGGAGCGAAGGGCTGCTCCTGCGGTACCTGTCCCAGTTCGTGCGCACGCTCGTGCAGAACGTGCCCGCCCCGGCCAGGGACGAGGCCCTCGAGGACGTGATCGACTACTTCTACGCGCTCGTGCACATGGTGGACGCGAGCCTGCTCGAGGAGTGGGAGGCGCGCATGGAGGGCAGGCAGCGCGCTCCTTTGCGCGGCGGGGTCGAGAAGAAGGACGCGTCCGATCTGGCGAACGATCCGCGCAAGCTCAAGGCGCGCCTTCGCGGCGAGATGCTGCGCCTGCTCGGGTGCCTGGCAAAGGCCCGCTTCGACGAGGCGCTCGAGTTCCTGCGGCCGGGCGAAGAGGCGTGGACGGAGCGGCGGCTGTCGGAGGCCATGGCGCCCTTCTACGAGGCCTGCGGAGCGATCGACCTCACGCCGCGCGGCCGCAGGCCCGAGCACACGTTCGTGCGCGAGACCGGCAGGCGCACCTACGAGGTTGTCCAGCGCATCGTCGCGAAGGACGGCTCCGACGATTGGATGCTCGTGGCCGAGGTCGATCTGTCGAGGCCGTTCGACGAGGCCGAGCCGCTCATCGCGCTCAAGCATGTGGGAACGTGAGACCCATGCCGGGTGGCGGACCGCGCTTTGCCGCCGCTCGCATCGAATGAAAAGGAATGACCGGCCGTGGAACGGATAAAATCAATCAGCGAGCTGAAGCAGATACAGGAGAAACTGGCAAAGGGCAGGGACCCGGGGAGGCCCCTGATTTCCGTCTGCGGAGGAACCGGCTGCCGCGCCTCCGGCTGCAAGGATGTCGTGAAAGCGCTCACGGAGTCGCTCGAAGCGCACAAGCTCAAGGGCAAGGTGGACCTGCGCGTGACCGGGTGCCAGGGGTTCTGTGAGAGAGGGCCCCTTCTCGTCATCAGGCCCAAGGGCATCTTCTACCAGCTGATCGAGCCCAAGGATGTTGATGAAATTGTGACGAGCTTTTCCAATGATGCTCCCCCGATAGAGAGGCTTCTCTACAAATCCCCGATTGACAAGAGGACATACGTGAAAGAGGAGGATGTCCCGTTCTACAAGCACCAGCAGAAGATCATTTCCGGGCTGAACGGATTCATCGACCCGACTTCCATCGAGGACTACCTGGCGCTCGGAGGCTACACGGCGCTTTCGACCTGTCTTCGCTCAATAAAGCCGGAAGCCATCATAGACATGATCATCAAAAGCGGGCTGAGGGGGCGCGGCGGCGGGGGGTTCCCGACGGGGGTGAAGTGGAAATCGTGCAGGGACGCGGGCGAACGCAAGAACGAGAAGAAGCGCTACGTGCTGTGCAACGCGGACGAGGGAGACCCGGGCGCGTTCATGGACTGTTCATTGCTGGAGGGCAACCCGCACAGCGTGATTGAAGGCATGATCATCGGAGCCTTCGCCATAGGCTCGGACGAGGGGTACGTTTACATCCGCCATGAATACCCCATGGCCTTGAGGACGCTGACCACGGCCATCGCGCAGGCGCGCGAGGCGGGGCTGCTCGGGAAGAACATCCTGGGAACGGACTTCTCGTTCGATATGAAAATCAACCGCGGGGGCGGAGCGTTCGTGTGCGGGGAGTCGACCGCGCTCATGGCGAGCATCGAGGGATTCGTCGGTGAGCCGCGCGCAAAGCACATACACACCGTCGAGGCGGGTCTCTACGAAAAGCCGTCCAACCTCAACAACGTCGAAACCTGGGCGAACGTCCCGGTGATCATCAACAGGGGTGTGGGCTGGTACACTTCGATCGGGACCGGGGATGTGTCAAAGGACCCCTGGGGAGGATCCAAGGGAACGAAGATCTTCAGCCTGGTCGGCAAGGTCAACAACACGGGGCTCGTCGAGGTGCCGATGGGGATGAGCCTGCGAAAGATCATTTATGACGTGGGCGGGGGAATAAAGGCGGACAAGAAATTCAAGGCGGTGCAGACTGGAGGGCCGTCCGGCGGATGCATACCTTCGACGCTGCTCGACCTGCCGGTGGACTTCGACGAGCTGACCAAGGTCGGCTCGATGATGGGATCGGGCGGGATGATCGTGATGGACGAGGACACGTGCATGGTGGACGTGGCCAAGTACTTCACGAGCTTCCTCGCAAAGGAATCATGCGGCAAATGCGTAACGTGCCGCGAGGGACTCATCAGGATGAGCGAGATCCTCGGCAGGATCACGGACGGCGGGGGCTGGCCGGGAGACCTCGAGTTGATAGAGCGGGTTTCGAAAACCATCGCGGAGGCGTCAATGTGCGCGCTCGGCGGGTTCGCGCCCAACCCGGTGATGAGCACCCTGAAATATTTCAGGGATGAATACGAGACCCACATAAACAAAAAGAAGTGCCCGGCGCATGTCTGCAAGGCGCTCATCAGGTTCGATATCAATGACAAGTGCAGCGGCTGCACCCTGTGTGCGAGGAACTGCCCGGTGAGCTGCATCGCGGGGAAGAAGAACGAGCTGCACGTGATCGATCAGGCGAAGTGCATACGCTGCTGGGTCTGCCGCGAGGTGTGCAAGTTCCAGGCAGTGGACGTGGACTAGGCGAAGAGCGGAGAGCGGACCTACGGGCAGGTCCAAACGATCTTGACCTGGCCCGCGCCGCCATCGCCCGCCGTGTAATGCCCTGGGTTCTTGCCCGTGCCGGGGAATCCGGACGTCACGCCGCCCAGCCCCCCGAGCCCGCCCGCGCCGACGACCACCGCGATCATGCTGCCGGACGTGAGCTGCCCCTTGGAATAGGTGATGGATGAGTAGGCGCCGCCGCCGCCGCCCGCTCCACTATCGCCCCAGCCCGTTCCCTGCCACCACGTGCCCTGGCAGGTCCAGGAGGCGGCGCCTCCTCCGCCGGGCGCCCCGCCGTTTTCCCCATCTCCGCCGTTGCACGCGTCGACGGAGTTTACGCTATCCCCTCCGGCCCCGCCCTGAGGGGAAGCGCCACCCACTCCGAGGCCGCAGAGATTGGGGTAATGGCACCCGGGGCCTCCCTGTCCGCCCGGCGTGTTCGTGGTTCCGCCGGAAGCCGTGCCCCCGGCGCTGGAGTCGCCGCTCGCGCCGCCTCCGGCCACGACCGTGCCGTTGAAGCTCGAATTTCCCCCGGCCGTGGGATTCGACGACGGGTAGGACGCCTGGCCGCCGCCGCCGCCGCCCCAGACCTCCACGGTCAGCGTTCCATATGCCGGCACCGTGAAATTCTGATTCCCGGGCGTGGAAAAAACCTGCGACCCGGGGATGCACGCTTCGCCCGTGCCCGTGTCGGTATCCGAGCCCGTACCGGTATCCGAACCCGTGCCGGTATCCGACCCCGTGCCGGTATCCGAGTCCGTGCCCGTATCCGAGCCTGTGCCCGTATCGCACGGTCCGCAGTCGAGCTGGCCGTCGCACCCGTCCGGGACGTCGCCGCAGGTCGCTCCCGCAGTGGCGCACGTCAGCGGCTCTCCGGCGCCCACGCATGGACCCCACACGCCGAACTCCCCGCCCCCCTCGCAGCTTTGCGTCCCCATCGTGCACGCGCCGACCCCGGCCTGCTCGGCAGGGCCCGGATAGCAGTCCCGCGCGGGGTCGCCGGGCGAGCACGAGCAACCCTCGAGGTCGAGGGGGTTGTCGCAGGGGTCGGTGTCCGAATCGCCGTCGGCGTCCGAGTCACCATCCGAGTCCGAGTCGCCGTCCGAGTCCGAGTCGCCGTCCGAATCCGCGCCGCTGTCCGCATCCGTGTCGGTACCGGTCGTGTCCCAGCCGTCCGTGGAGTTGTCGTCGCCGGCGCCCGCGGTGATCCCTCCCGCGCACGAAAGCGTCGCCATGACCACAAGGCATAGAAGCCGGCTGACCATCCTCATGTGAACCTCCTCACTCATCCCTGTCGCTCACGGACAGGTCCACGCGATGGAGACCTGACCCGGTGCGCCGTCGCCTGCCGTGTAGTAGCCCGGGTTCCTGCCCGTGCCCGGGAATCCGGAGCTCGGCGTGCCCTTGGATCCGAGCCCGCCCGCGCCCACGACCACCTGCACCTGGCTGCCCACCGTGAGCTGTCCCGGAGAATACGTGATCGACGCGTATGAGCCCGCACCGGCGCCGACCCCGTAGAAGCCCCACCCCTGCTGGATCCACCATTGGAACTGGCACGTGATGTCCCCCATGCCGCCGCCGCCCGGGGGATACCCGTTTTCCCCGTCTCCGGCAGGGCTGCCCCAGGGCAACGAGCCGCAAGAATCGAGCATCGTCGAGGTGCTGCCGCCCTTGCCGCCGTTGGGGCAATCCCCGCCCGGGATTCCCTTGCTCGCCCCGCCCGGGGTGTTGATCGATCCTCCCGAGGCCACGCCGCCCGCGCCGCTGCCGCCGTCGCGCCCTCCGCCCGCGATCACGGTTCCATTGAAGCTCGAGTCGCCGCCCGGGGTCGAGGCGTCGGCAGGGGAATAGGCCGCGCCGCCGCCGCCGCCGCCCCAGAGCTCCACGGTCAGCGTCTCGTATGCGGGCACCGTGAAGCTCAGGGTTCCGGGGTTGGTGTAGATCTGCGAGCCCGGGATGCAACCAGTGCTCGTGCTCGTGTCCGTGTCGCTGTCCGCATCGCTGTCCGCATCGCTGTCCGCATCGCTGCCCGTGTCGCTGCCCGTGTCGCTGCCCGTGTCGCACGGACCGCAGTCGAGCTGGCCTGCGCACCCGTCCGACACCTGGCCGCACGTCACACCCGCCGTGTCGCACGTCAACGGCGTTCCCGCGCCGATGCACGGCCCCCACCATCCGAACTCATCGCTTGCCACGCACGCCTGGCTCCCCATCCGGCACTCGCCAACGCCGGCCTGCTCCGCGGGGCCCGGATAGCATTGCCTCGGCGTGTCGCCGAGCGAGCACGAGCAGCCTTCCAGGTCGAGCGGGTCGGCGCAGGGATCGGTGTCCGAGTCGCCGTCCGAATCCGAGTCGCCGTCCGAGTCCGCGCCGGCATCCCCTTCTGTATCCGTGCCGAAAATGTCCCAAGTGTCCGTGCCCGTGTCGTCCCCGAGCATGGCAGAGCTCGCCCCGGCCGAGCACGAAAGCATCGCCACAGCGACGAGGCACAAAAGCGGGCTGACCATCCTCATGGGAACCTCCTCCCTCGCGTTTCTTAAATAGTAACACATCTGCCGCCAACTTTCATGAGCGCGAGGTGCGCCGCGCGCAGCCAGCGGGGAGTCCTTAAAATCGCAGGCCTCACGCCGGGGTGATGGGCGAAGGTGTCTCGGATGAAACGCCGCGCCTCGGATCGCACGGCCACGCCGTCCGCGGTGAACGACCGGTAGAGGTGGAGGCGTCCGGGCTCGGGCGGAACATTGTCGAGCTCCATGCCGAACCGCTCGGCGCGCTTGACGAGCTCGCTCTGGCGCGGCAGGTTGAAGACCGACAGGTTCAGGAAGTCGACGGAGCTTGCGTTGCGCTCGATCATGGCGAGGGTCGCGGCGCGGTCCGAGGCGTTCTCCCCGGGCAGCCCGAACAGCAGGTACAGGTAGGTCCGGATTCCGGCCGCGGCTACGGCGCGCACCAATGCCTCGGCCTCGCCGGGCGAAAAGCCCTTGTGGAAGCGCTCGAGCAAGGACGCGCTCCCGCTCTCGGCGCCGAGCTGCAGCATGAGGCACGGGACGCGCGCCAGGCGCTCGACGAGCCCTCCCTCGAGGAGCTCGCGGGTGGGCCGCGCGAAGCCGTAGAAGGGCAGGCCCGCTCCCTCGAGCACGGGCAGCGCCTCGCGCAGGGCGGCGGGCGGCATGGCGGAGTCGACCAGGTGGACCACGGGCCGCCTGGCAAGCACGTCACCCGGGATCGTGGCCGCGAACCTCTCGATGGCGCGCAGGGGCGTGCGCGCGAAAGGCGTGCCGCGATCCGGGCAGAAGAGACATTTGTTCCAGAAGCAGCCCGAGGCAAGGGCGAGCGGGATGACGGGGCGGCAGGAGAGGTAGGGCGAGGGCCACAGGAGCTCGGGCCACGCGAGGTCGTCCATGAGGTGTTCGCCGCGATAGCCCGGGGCGAACGACGCGCCGTCGCCGAGGTCGATGCGCGGGAAGACCGCCTCGAGCTCCCCGAGGCCGTGACCCGTGGACGCGAGGCTGCGCGGCAAAGAGCCGCCAACCACGGGCTCGACGCCGCGCCGAAAAAGGAAGCGGCGCAGGTCGATGGCGGCCGGAAGTTGCGACAGGTAGGCGAGCGACACGAGCACGGCCCGGGGCTTGCGCTCCGCGAGCAATGGGGCGAGGACCTCCTCCCACAGGTCCTCGAACGGGGAGAGACCCGATTCGAGCAGGCGCGCCAACTCCCGGGGCAGGTGCACCTCGATCGGCGGGGCGAGGTCCATGAGCGTGAGGGTCCATCCCGGGGCGTCGGTGCCGAAGCGCCGGCAGGCCGCGTGGAGCGCACCCGTGGCCGTGCGGTGGCGCTCCGGATCGTAACCGTCCGGGGCCGAACGCAGGTAGGCGAGGGCGCGCGGCACGTCGTCGCGCGGGCTTTGGTCCTCGGCGCGCGCGAAAACGCGCTCGAAGAACGGAAGCGACAGATCGAGGAGCGCCGCGTCGGCGCCGCGCGCCGCGAGCCCGGCCGCGAGCAGGAACGCACCGGCCGGCGGCTCGGACGGAGGCAGCACCGGCGGAGAGAGGATGAGGACGTCCATGGGGAGTGATGACGGGCGTCAGGCCGGTCGTGCCCGGCTACGGGGTCTCGTAGCCGGCCTTGAGGAAGACCTCGGCCGACGGGCCCGGGATGGGAGCGTGCCCGTTGTTGTATGGTTGGATGTACCAGATCTCGCCGTTCGTCAGGTTGCGCGCCCCGACTTGCACGAACACCCCATCGGCGAACAGGTTGCGGTACATGAAGTTGGCGTTGACCGTCACCTCGGGGTCGAACTTCTTGAGCACCATCTCGTCGTTCTCGTCGATGCGCGTGTAGCCGTAGCGATCGCCCAGGAGCAGCGAGGTCGAGACGTTGAACGTGAGGTTGTCCACGATCTGCACGCCGCCGTTGAGCGCCACCTTGTGCTGGGCGAAGCCGAGCAGCACGTTGCCGTGCCCGGGCACCGCGTACGTCTCGATGTCGTTCTGCCCGGCCGGGTTGTAGTAGGCGTAGCCCAGGTTGGCGAAGTGCCCGCGCAGCTTGAAGCGCAGCTCGGCCTCCACGCCCGCGGTCCCGGTCTTGGAGTAGTTCCTGTCCCCCTCGAGGTTGGTCTCGTCGTCGTAGTAGTACACGAGCGGGCCGTCGACCATGGTGTAGAACCCGTTGGCCACCACGAAGAGGAAGTCGGTCAGCCGGTAGCCCAGCTCGAGCTCGAAGGTCGAGGTCTTCTCGGGCTTGGCGTCGGGCGAGTAGGCCAGGTTGAGCGTGCTCGGCGCGCGGAACGCCTGGGCCGCGAGCGCCTTGTAGTGGAACGGCCCGAAGGCCTTGGTCAGCGCGCCGCGCGGCACGAACGACGGGCCGAACTGGCTGTTGTACTCGAAGCGCGCGCCGGCCGAGATGTCCACGAAGTCCGTCACCGCGAGCCCCTGGCCGTAGACCGCGCCGTTGTGGAAGGCGAGCTCGGTCCTGCAGTCGGGATCCGCGCCGGGGTGCTTGCCCGGGTTCTCGCACAGGTCCGGCGCGAAGCCGTAGATGTCGTCGGTCACGTGGTCGTAAGTGTACTCCGCGCCGAGCATGAGGTTGAGCCAGGAGGTGGCGTCCCACGTGGCCTCGAGCCCGCCCGTCAGCCGGTTCATCGAGGGATCCCAGTAGTAGGGGTCCTCGTACTGCAGGGCGTCCGGATCGACGGTGACCCACGGCCTTTGGTACGTCCAGGCCACGCGCGGCGTGAGCTTGAAGCCCTCGGCCGGCTCGGCCGTGTACGCGAGGCGCAGCGAGCTCGTGTAGAAGTCCACCGGCAGGGGCGACTCCAGGTTCTGGTAGTACCCGTCGCGCATGGTGGTGTGGTAGCGCTCGAGCAGCACACCGAGATCGAGGCCCTTGTAACCGAGCCGCAGGCTGGCCGTGAGCGGGTCGGTCGCCGCGTTGCCCGCCATGTTGAAGGTCGAGCCGTACACGTCGGTGTAGTCGCGATCCGAGACGTTGCCCTCACCCGCGAAGACGTTGACCACGGCCGAAAGCTCGCCTCCAGGCGCCACACCGCCCGTGCTGAGGCTCAGATAGCGCATGCCATAGGTGTCGCCCAACGACTGCCCGTGGTTGGCCACGCCGTCGAGCATCTGGCTGTAGTGCCCGGTGACGCCCACGCCGTGCACGTCGGCGGCGGAGCGCGTGATCACGTTCACCACCGCGAGCTCGGCCGAGCCGCCGTAGATCACGGAGCCCGGGCCGCGGATGATCTCCACGCGCTCGATCCAGTCGACCGGGATGCGGTTGGCGAGAGGCGTGCCGAAGTAGAGCAGCTCGTTCATGGCGTGGCCGTCGAGCAGCACCAGGATCTTGCCGTCGCCGCCCCACAGGCCGCGCACGCCCGCGTAGATGACGCTGTAGGCGTCCGTGCCGAACTGCATGCTCGGCATGAGGCGCAGCACGTCGAGCAGGTCTCGCGCTCCGGAGCGAAGGATCTCCTCGCGTGTGAGCACGGTCACGATGCCCGGGGCCTCGCGCACGGTGGTGCCCTTGGTGCGCGTGGCCACGGAGGTCTCCATGTCGAGCAGCGACTCGAGCGACATGTCCGCGATGTCCGTGGCTTCGCCGGCCGATTCCTGCGCAAAAGCGGGCTGCGCCGCGAGCGCGGCTCCAGCGAGAAGCAAGGCTGCGAATGATTCCTTGATCAATGTGTATCGCATGGGTGCCCGGCTACGGGGTCTCGTAGCCGGCCTTGAGGAAGACCTCGGCCGACGGACCCGGGATGGGAGCGTGCCCGTTGTTGTATGGTTGGATGTACCAGATCTCGCCGTTCGTCAGGTTGCGCGCCCCGACTTGCACGAACACCCCATCGGCGAACAGGTTGCGGTACATGAAGTTGGCGTTGACCGTCACCTCGGGGTCGAACTTCTTGAGCACCATCTCGTCGTTCTCGTCGATGCGCGTGTAGCCGTAGCGATCGCCCAGGAGCAGCGAGGTCGAGACGTTGAACGTGAGGTTGTCCACGATCTGCACGCCGCCGTTGAGCGCCACCTTGTGCTGGGCGAAGCCGAGCAGCACGTTGTCGTGGCCCGGCACGGCCCAGGTCTCGATCTTGTTCTGTCCGGCCGGGTTGTAATAGGCGTAGCCAAGGTTGGCGAAGTGCGCGCCGAGCTTGAAGCGCAGCTCGGCCTCCATGCCCGCGGTCCCGGTCTTGGAGTAGTTCTTGTACCCTTCGTCGTTGGTCGTGCTGTCGTAGAAGTACACGATCGGACCGTCGATCATGGAGTAGAACCCGTTGGCCACGACGAAGAGGAAGTCGGTCAGCCGGTAGCCCAGCTCCAGCTCGAAGATGGTCGTCTTCTCGGGTTTCACGTCGGGCGAGTAGCCCGCGGTGAGCGTGCTCGGCGCCATGAAGGCCTGGGCCGCGAGCGCCTTGTAGTGGAACGGCCCGAAGGCCTTGGTCAGCGCGCCGCGCGGTACGAACGACGTACCGAACCGGCTGTTGTCCTCGAAGCGCGCGCCGGCCGAGATGTCGACGAAGTCCGTGACCACGAGCCCCTGCCCGTACACAGCGCCGTTGTGCAGATCGAAGACGGTCTTGCAGCTCGGGTCCGTTCCGAGGCGCTCGCCGGGGTTGAAGCACAGGTCCGGCTCGAAGCCGAAGAAGTCGTCCTCGGCGTGATCGTAGGTGTACTCCCCGCCGATCGTGAGGTTGAGCCAGCTCGTCGCGTCCCACGTGGCCTCGAGCCCGGCCGTCACGCGGTGGATCGACGGATCCCAGTAGTACGGATCCGGGTACTGCAGCGCGCTCGGATCCGTGATCACCCAGGGCCTCTGGTACGTCCAGCCCACGCGCGGCGTGAGCTTGAAGCCCTTGCCCGGGTCGAAGGTGTACGCGGCGCTCACCGAGCTCGTGTAGAAGTTGTCCCGCAGGGGCGCCTTCAGGTTCTCGCCGTAGCCGTCGCGCATGGTGGTGCTGTAACGCTCGAGAAGCACGCCGAGATCGAGGCCCTTGTAACCGAGCCGCAGGCTGGCGGTGAGCGGATCGGCCGCTCCGTTGCCCGCCATGTTGTAGGTCGAGCCGTAGATGTCCGTGTAGTCGCGATCCGAGACGTTGCCCTCACCCGCGAAGACGTTGACCACGGCCGAAAGCTCGCCGCCCGGCGCCACGCCGCCCGTGCTGAGGCTCAGGTAGCGCATGCCGTAGGTGTCGCCCAACGACTGCCCGTGGTTGGCCACGCCGTCGAGCATCTGGCTGTAGTGCCCCGTGACGCCCACGCCGTGGATCTCGGCAGCCGAGCGGGTGACCACGTTGATGACCGCGAGCTCGGCCGAGCCGCCGTACATCACGGATCCCGGACCGCGGATGATCTCCACGCGCTCGATCCAGTCGACCGGGATGCGATTGGCGAGCGGCGCGCCGAAGTAGAGCAGGTCGGACATGGCGTGGCCGTCAAGCAGCACCAGGATCTTGCCGTTGGCGCCCCACTGGCCCCGGATGGCCGCGTAGATCACGTTGTAGACGTCGACGCCGAACTGGAGGCTCGGCACGAGACGCAGCACGTCGAGCAGGTCTCGCGCTCCGGAGCGAAGGATCTCCTCGCGTGTGAGCACGGTCACGATGCCCGGGGCCTCGCGCACGGTGGTGCCCTTGGTGCGCGTGGCCACGGAGGTCTCCATGTCGAGCAGCGACTCGAGCGACATGTCCGCGATGTCCGTGGCTTCGCCGGCCGATTCCTGCGCAAGAGCGGACGACGCCGCGAGCGCGGCTCCGGCGAGGAGCAGGGCTGCGGAACGATCCCGTCGCGACATCACGGAAACCTCCTTCGGAGCTCCCTACGACAACCTGAAGCGGGCCACGAGGGCCGAGAGCTCCTCGGCGTTGGCGTTGAGCGCCTTGCCGCGCTGTTCCACCACGCGGATGCTGGTGAGGTTGGCGTCCGACACCTCGTTGATCCCGGTCAGCGCCACGGTCATCTTCCTGAGCCCCGCCACCTGCTGGACCGCGCCCTCCCCGATGTGGCGCGCCTCGTCGGCCGTGGCCGCGATGGCCTCGGACAGGCGCCGGATCACGCGGCCCGTGTTGTCGATGCTGTGCGTTCCCATGTCCGTGCGTTCCCGGCCGTCGCGCGAGCGGGCCGCCACCTCGGTGATGGCCTGCTTGATATCCCCGAGGGTGGCCTGCACCTGGTTCGTGGCCACCCGCGACGCCACGGCCAGGCTGCGTACCTCGCGCGCCACGACCGCGAAGCCCCGGCCGAACTCGCCGGCCTTTGCGGCCTCGATGGAGGCGTTGATGGCGAGGAGGTGCGACTGCCGCGCGATCTCCTCGGCGCCCAGGACGATCTCGTCGACCGTGCCCACCAGCGTCTCGAGCACGCTCACGGCCTCGACGATCGACTCCATCTGCCTGCGGATCTCGCGGAAGTGGCCGGCCGAGTCGTCCACCGCGGCGAGGCCTTCGCCCGACACCTTCATCGTCTCGCCGGCCGTGGACACGATCCGGCGCGCGTTGTTCGAAGACGAGTGGCCCGTGCGCTCCACGTCCTTCATGGTCACGGTGGCCGTGGCGATGTCGCGCGCCTGCTCGGTCGCCGCGGTGGCGAGGTGGGCCGTGCTCGAAAGGATCTGGCCCGACGATTCCCCGAGGTCCGCGGACACCTTCTTGATGGCGTGGACGCTGCCCCGGAAGGTCTCCATGGTCCGCTCGATGGCCTGCCGCATGGCGGTCACCTCGGTCGCCGCCCGCTTCTCGGTCTCGAGGGTCGAGGCGGAGAGGTCGCCCGCGCCGAAGCGCTCGACGGCCCTGGTCATGGCCTCGATGGGGCGCACCACGACCCTGCCCACGGCCAGGACCAGGTAGGTCGTCACGAACAGCGTGAGCAGGAGCCCCGCGATCAGGCTGAGCGTGCGGACGCGCGACGAGCCGGCCTCAATGCGGGCGAGCGAGAACCCGAGCCGCAGCGTCCCGATGCGCGAGCCCTTGGCCATGATCGGCGCACAGGCGTGCATGAGGCCGTTCGCCTCGTACTGGTCGAGGGCGGCCGCGTCGGCGCGCTCCGCGAGCGTGCGGCCGACCGTCAGGCCCGAGAACACGAACTCGGTCCCGTCCTTGCGTTCCACGAGCACGTACGCCAGCTCCGGGTCGCTCCGCAGCCCGGCGACGATGTCGTTCGCGGCCTCGGGCTGGTCGAAGTCCACGGCCGCGCTCACGCCCGAAGCGACCACGGTCGCGAGCGCCTGCGCCTTCATCTTGAGCCCGTCGCGCAGCTGGCCCACGAAGAGGCTCGAGAAGAAGAGCACCACGCACAGCGAGGCGACGATCGTTCCGGCGCCGGAGAGCAGCACCACGCGGGAGCGCAGCGATCTGAAATGTCCAGGGTTCAACAGGTCGTCACCCATGCATGAAATTTGGTTTATCTTATCACCTCGGCCAGCCTGAGCAATGCCGCGTCGAGGTCCATGCCCTCGTCCTTCGATGTCTTCAGGTTGACCAGAATCTGACCCTTGCCGTTTTTCAGGACCACCGCCACGGCCAGGCCCTTCTCGGTCAGGTCCCGCGCTCCGGACAGCGTCGCCACGCGGCTCTCTCGAGCCACGCGCGCCACGTCCGCCGCCACGCCCTGAAGGCCTCCGCACACGTAGATCGCGCCGGTCCTGCGCTTCCGCAGGGCGTCCGTGAGGGATGCGGGTCCGGACCACGACACGGGCTCGACGTCCATCGTGAGCCCATTGACGGTGAGCTTCTTGAGGGCGCCGAGAGCCGCGACGACCTCGGATTTTTCCGCTGCCGACGCGGTGTCGGCCGGATCGAAGAGCACGACCACGACCAGCTTGCCGTTGTCGGCGCGGGTCAGGAAGTTGCGATCATATGTCAGCACGCGCAGCAGGATCTTCATGCGCTGGTCGACCGGAACCGTTTGCGCCGCGGCGGCCAGGCCGGCGAGGACGAAAACGGAAAAGAGGAGGAAAGCGAGTGCTTTGGTCGATCTGCTCATGCCTGCTCCCAAAAGAATCCGAGTCCTCCTTGAATAGGGACCATGCCCGAGCGCTCGATATTCACCCCATGCCTCATCCGTGCCGGTACCGGATGCCGAAGCCGGGCTCCGGGTACTTCCAGGTGACGGCCCCGGCCGGACACACCACGAGGCACGTGCCGCATTCGAGGCATCCGGCGTGCTCGATCTTGACGAGGCCCGAGTCGGGGTCGAGCGAGTAGAGCTCGGCCGGGCACACGGACAGGCACACGCGGTTGTCACAGGCGCGGCATGCCTCCTCATTCACCACGATGTGGCTCTCCTTGTGGGCCTTGATGGCGTTGAGCGCGACCTTTTCCTCTACCTTCATGGCGGCCTCACATCCTGTTGAATCGCAGCAGATCCCGGTACCCGCGCCAGCCGAGCACGTTCTTGCGCAGATGCCTCACCGCCTGCCTGACCGTCATGTTCGCGCCGTCCGCGCCCACGCGGAAGAAGCCTTGCGCCAGCGTCGCCACCTCGCGCGGGTAGTGGCCGTAGAGGTGCGGCATGGAGAGCACGCCGTGCGCGCGCTTGTGGGCCCGCATCTCCCGCATGACGAAGCTCGTCTCGAGCGCGACCCGGTAGCGCGCCAGGCACGCGGCCGGCTCGAGCGTGTTGCGCTTCGCCTCCACCGCGCTGCGGCCCGCGAGCACGCCCGAGGCCATGGCGAGGTCCATGCCGCGTACCGTGGTGCCGGTGTTGAGCACGAAGCCCGCCGCGTCGCCCACGAGGAGCAGGCCCGGCACGCCCGGGTCCGGGAGCCGCTTCAAGTCCGGCTCGGGAACGAGGTGCGCGCCGTACTCCACGGTGCGGCCGCCCGCGATCAGGCTCGCCACGTCGGGACGCTCCTTGAAGCGCTCCATGAGCTCCCACAAGTGCGCCTCTCCTCGCCACTCCCTCACCGCCGGGAGCTGGAACACGAGGCCGAGCGAGATGCTCGTCGCGTTGGTGTAGAGGAATCCGCCGCCGGGCAGCCCCTTCGTGATCTCGCCCATGTAGAGCCGGCTCGCGCCCTGGCCCGCGGGCAGGTTGAAGCGCTGCTCGATGGTCGCCGCGTCGAGCTCGATGACCTCCTTGACGCCCACCGCGTACTGATCCACCGGGCGTTTGGCGCGCAGCCCGGTCTCCTCGGCCAGGAACGAGAGCGCCCCGTCCGCGGCCACCACGAGCCCGGCGCGCAGCTCCTCGGAGCCCACCTTGACGCCCGCGATGCGCCCGTTTTCGCGCACGAGCGAGTCGACGCGCTGCTGCGGCAACACCATCGCGTCCTTCTCGGAGAGCTTGTCGGCGAGGAACGCGTCGAGCTTCGCGCGCAGCACGGTCGCGGAGGAGGGCGGGCCGGACGCGGGGTTCTCGTCGAGGCGGAACGACACGCTCGACGTCTCGTCGGTGAGCACGATCGATTCGGAGGTGACCGGGCGCTCGAGCGGTGCGCCGTCGAGGAGAGACCCGCACAGCTCGCGCAGCGGCTCGAGGTACAGCCGGCCGCCGGACAGGTTCTTGGCCCCGGCCACGTCGCCGCGCTCGAGGACCGCCACCTGCAGGCCGTTCGAGGCCGCCTCCCACGCGCACGCGAGCCCCGCCGGCCCCGCGCCCACCACGATGACATCCAGCTCGTCGCCGTCGCTCATGCCGTCACGCCTTCTTCTCGATCTTGCGCAACGCCGCGGCGAGCGCGGGCACGACCTGCGCGCCGTCGCCCACGATGCCGTAGTCCGCGCTCTTGAAGATGAGCGCCTCGGGATCGGTGTTCACCGCCACGACCACCTTGGACGTGTTCATGCCGAGCGTGTGGTGGATGGCGCCCGAGACGCCGACCGCGACGTACAGCTCGGGTGAGACGGTCTTGCCGCTCTTGCCCACCTGCTCGTCGTGCGGCCGGAACCCGGCGTCCACGAGCGCGCGCGAGGCACCCACTGCCGCATCGAGCACCTCGGCCAGCTCCTCGATCATCTTGAAGCGCGCCGCGTCGCCCATGCCGCGCCCGCCGGTCACCACGCGCCGCGCCTCGGACACATCCTGGCGCCCCGCCGCCGTGGCCTTGCGCTCGACGACGGCGAATCCGAGCGCGTCGGGCAGGGCGAGCGCGATCTTCTCGACGGTCCCGGGCGCGGCGAGCCTTTCGGGCATGGCGAAGCTGCCCGGACGGGCGGTGAGGCACGCGGGAGCCGTCCCGAAGGCGATCTCCTCGTAGACCCGGCCGCCGTGGACCGGACGTCGCGCCGTGACCGCGCCGTTGTCGAAGCCGATCGCCACGCAGGAGCTCGCGTAGCCGCAGCCGAGCAATGCCGCGAGCCTGGGCGCGAGCTCGAGGCCGGTGGACGTGGCCCCCGCCAGCACGGCGATGGGCGCGCCGCGTTTCGAGGCGAGGTCCGCGAGCGCGGCCGCGTGCCGCGTGGCCTCGTACGGCTCGAGACGCGGGGAGTCGAGCTTCACCACGGGCGCGAAGCCCGCGAGCGCGCTCGACGCCGCCTCGTCTCCGCCCGCGAGGACGAACAAGGCCTTCCCGCCGCTCCTGGCCGAAAGGTCGCGCGCGGCTCCCATGAGCTGGAACGTGCCGCGTGTCACGCGACCGCCCCGGATTTCCGCGAGGACCCAGATCTCGTTCGAAGCCATGGATCCTCCTCCTTATGCCAGCACGCCGGCCTGCTCGAGCCGGCGCGCGAGCTCGTCCACGTTCGCGGGGAACGGCTCGGTCAACATGGTCACTGCCGGCCGCGAGGGCGGCGGCGCGTAGCGGACGTGGCGCGTTCGCGCGCCTGGGATCGGAGCCGCGACGCCCAGCTCGGTGAGCGGGACGTTCGGGATCTTGGCCTTCATGGCCTTCATGACGCGCGTCACGACAGGAATACGCGGCTCGGCCAGGCCCTTCTCGGCCGTGACGAGCGCGGGCAGGGGAGCCTTCAACGTCCACACCTCGCCCTCGACCTCGCGGCCCACCTCGACCGTGCCCGCGGCCGCGTCGACCTTGAGCGACACGACGGCGCTCGCGTGCGGCATGCCGAGCAGGGCGGCCACCATGGGGCCCACGGCCGCCATGTCGTCATCGCCCGCCTGCTTGCCCGCGAGCACGAGCGACGGCCCGAAGGCCTTGAGCCGCGACGCGAGCACGGAGGCTACGACCAGGCTGTCCGCGCCGTCGAGGGTTTCGTCGCCCAGGTGCTCGACCTGGTCGATGCCCATGGCCACGGCCCGCCGCAGCGCGTCCACCGCGCGCCGCCCGCCGGCCGAGAAGGCCGTGAGCTGCGCGTCCGGCGCGGCCGCCTTGACCGCGAGCGCCGCCTCCATGGCGATCTCGTCGAAGAACGAGCACACGTACCTGTCCTCGATGCGCAGGTCCTTGTCCGAGGCGATCTCGACCGTCGCCTCCAGATCCGGGACCTGCTTGACCAGAACTGCGATTTTCATTTGCCCCCCCGTCGCAGATAGGCCGCGCCGAGCGTGTTGAGCAGCACCTCGTGGCACCCGCCGCCGAACAGCAGGAAACGGGCGTCCCTGAAATACCGCTGCTGCGCGTACTCCATGGCGAACGAGTTGCCGCCGTAGATGCGGCTCGCCTCGTCGACAGCCGACAGGCACATCTCGGCGGCGAACATCTTGGCCAGCATGCACTCGTGCTGACACTCCTGCTTCTCCTCGATCATCCACGCCGCCTTGTAGGCGAGCAGGCGCGCCGCCTCGTACCACGCCCAGTGGCTTCCGAACTTGCCGCGGATGAGCTGGTACTGGGCGATCGGCTTGCCGAAGGCCACGCGCTCCTGGGCGTACTTGCGCGCGTCGCCCATGGCCTCGTTCGCGATGGCGCAGGCGCTGAGCGCGGTCATGACGCGCACCTCGTTCAGGATGGCCGTGGTGAGCTTGACGCCGTTGCCCGGACCCTCGCCGAGCAGGTTCTCGTCCGGCACCCACACGTTGTCGAAGATGAGCTCGCCCGTGACCGAGCCGTGCGAGCCGAGCTTCTTGATGATCTGGCCACGGCCGAAGCCGGGCGTGCCGTCTTCCACCAGGAAGAAGCTCAAGCCCTCCATGCCCTTCGAGGGGTCGGTGGTGGCGAGCACGGTGCAGAAATCGCAGATGGGCCCGTTCGTGACCCACATCTTGCGGCCGTTCAAGAGCCAGCCGTTGTCCTTGCGCACGGCGGTCGTGCGCGTGCCGCCGAGATCCGAGCCGGACTGGTCCTCGGTGAAGCAGATCGTGCCGATCTTCTCGCCCTTGATGGCCGGCACGAGCACGCGCTGCTTGATGGCCTCGCTCCCGAAGCGTCCCACGAAATAGGTGCCCATCAGGATCTGCATGGTCACGGTCATGGAGAAGCCGCAGGAGCCGCGCGCCAGCTCCTCGTAGAAGATCATCGACGTGAGGACGTCGGCGTCCATGCCGCCGTACCGCTCGGGGTGCCGCAGGCCCAGGTAGCCGAGCGCCGCGAACTCCTTCCACAGCTCGCGCGGGAAGTCGTCGGCCTCGTCGACGGCCTGGGTTTTCGGACGGATGAGGCGGTCCACGGTGTCCCTGACCGCCGCCCTGAAGAACTCCTGCTCCTGCGTGAATCGAAAGTCCATGGCGCCTCCGCGGGAACGGGCCGCGCGTTCGAAGGCCCGTCGATACGGCACCCTACCATCGCCCCTCGCGGGCGATCAAGCGAGTCCACGCCGTCCGGTTCTCACCCTGCATGCACTTAACCGGTGGGGGGACGATTTGAAGCAACGTGAGACGCGGGCGCCCAAGCGGCGTTCCCGTGGTCTCGAAAGGCGGCTCGTGAGCACGACCACACTCGCGCCGGCGTGGCGAAATCTCGGGGGGGCCGCGGAAGACGCGCGCTCAATCGCCGCCAGGGTCAAGTCCCTGTTCGGCCTCAAGCTGCTCGCCAACCACTTCCCGGCGCTCCACGGGCTGCGGGTGATCGCCATCGTGCTCGTGGTGCAGGTGCACGTGACCATGGCGGTCGCGCGCGCGGGGCTCGCCACGAGCCCTTTGTTCACCGCGTTCTCCATGCAGATGTTCTTCGGCATGGATCTCTTCTTCGTCTTGAGCGGCTTCCTCATCGGCTCCATCCTGCTCAAGTCCGGGGACGGCGGGCGCTTCCGGGGCCGCGACCTGCTGCGCTTCTACGTCCGCCGCGGCGTGCGCACCTTCCCCCTCTACTACGTCGTGCTCACGGCGCTCGCGCTCGGGAACCCGCTCGGCGCGGCGCATCCTGCGGGGCTCCTGCGCGAGTACACCTACCTCGCCAACTACAACGGCCCGATCCACGGCGCGCGCGTCATGCCCTGGGGCTGGTCCCTGTGCGTGGAGGAGCACTTCTACCTCGCCGCGCCGTTCGTCCTGTCGGCCCTCCTTCTCCTGCGCTCGCACGCCGCGCGGCTCGCGGTCCTCGGGGCGATCTGGAGCGCCGGCCTCGCGACGCGCTTCGCCGCTCTGGCCGCCCACGAAGGGCCGTGGAACGGGTCATGGATGTTCACCCACCTCTACATCCGCACCCACACGCGCTTCGACATCCTGGTGGCCGGAATCCTCCTGGCCTACGTGCACCACCACTTCTCGGCCCGCATCGCGGCGCTTTTCGCCAGGCGCCGCTGGCGCGCCCTCGCATGGTCCGTGGTCCTCGCGTGCCTCGCATTGCTGGTCGCGCGCCCGTTCCTCGCGCCCCGGAGCCCCGTGGTCCAGGTGTTCGCCTGGGGCACGATCACGAGCGTCATGTACGTGCCGCTCATCCTCCTTCTGCTCTACGCGGGCGGACGGGTCGGACGTTTCCTGTCGCATCCTTTGTTCCTCAGGGCCGCGACGCTCGGCTACGGCGTGTACCTGGTGCACATCCCCGTGTGCATGAGGCTCATGCCCTTCATCCGGGCGAGCGCCCTGCGCTGGGGGTTGCCGCTCGCAATCACCTGGCCGCTCACGCTCGCGCTCATGCTCGCCGTGTCCGCCGCCGTCGCGTACGCGCTCCACCTGCTCGTGGAGAAGCCGGCGCTCGCCCTTCGCGAGCGCGTCGCCGCCTGAACGGTTCGTGAACACCGGCCCCGGCGCTCGGGGCTGTCAGAACGAGCCCAGGTAGCTGCGTCGGTGCCTGTAGAAGGCGTAGACCACGTAGGCGGCGGTGAGCGCGAAGCTCGCGGCGATGCAGGCCTCGCCGAAGCGCGCGAGGGAGGGGCCGCCGAAGTGCCAAGCGGCGAGGGCGGCGAAGGCCAGGGCGAGCTGGGCGGTTGACTTGGCCGCCATCCACCGGAAGCGCGGCACCACGTGCTTGCTCGCGAGCAGGTTGGTGAGCCCGCCCACGGCCAGCTCCAGGGTGACCACCAGGATGACGAGGGCGCTCATGCCGAAGCCCTTGTACAGACCGAGGAGCAGCACGAACGCCCCCGGCACGAGCACCCCGTCGAGCGCGAAGCGACAGAGCTCCTTGCCGCTGCCGCGCTTGCCCTTGAGCGCGCTCCACGCGTCGGCGAGGTACGAAAAGCCGCTCACCAGGGTGATGCCGGTGACGACGAGCACGTACAGGAGGATGGAGAGGTCGACCCCGAGCCGCCAGCGGGACACCACGGCCATGCCCATGAGGGCGAGGAGCGTGCTGCTGCGCGGGCCCTGCTTTTCGCCGCGCGCGAGGCGGGCGATCATGAGCCCGAGCGGGATGCCGAGGACGCCGATGATGATGGCCCACGTGTACCAGGCGTCCGGCGCGGCCGTGAACAGGATCACGTAGCCGACGGCCGTCATCTGGATGCCGGTCTTGTACTTGGCGAGCTTGGAGGTGCGCATGGGCGCGTCGCGCAAGGCGAGGCTCGTGCGCAGGCTCGTCACGACGAACTCCCGCACGAAGATGCACACCGCCGCGGTGAGCGGGATGACCCCGCGCTCGGTGAGCGGCAGGTACACGACCGCGATGAAGATCTTGTCGGCCATGGGATCGAGCAGCCCGCCGAACGTGGACGGGCCCTCGCGACGCGCCATGATGCCGTCGAGCCAGTCGGTGAGCCCGAGGACGATGATGAGCGCGAGCGCGGCGAGCAGGCTGTCCGCGCCGCCATAGAGCAGATAGCCGGGGATCGGCATGAGCACGATCCGGGTCATGGTCACCATGTTGGCTGTGATGCGCATCGGGTTGCAGGATGCCGCCCCGGCGTACGGATGGCAAGGGGCTTCCCGAGCGGGCCGCGGTTGGGATAGCCTCCGGAGCCATGCGCAGGGTCTTAACCGCGAACGGCGACATCTTCAGGCCCAAAGGCCCGCTCAAGCGCGAGATCGACCTCGCCACGGAGCGCACCGCGGACGTCATCCGCGTCCTTGGCGGACATTTGAGCGACGCGCGGCGGCGCCATATCGACGAAGTGGTGGCACACCGCACGCGGCGGCTCACCGTGGCCGTGGAGGGCGTGAGCGATCCGCACAACGCCGCCGCGGTCATCCGCACCGCGGACGCGTTCGGCGTGCAGACGGTGCACGTCGTCGAGTCGGGCGTGCGGTTCGTCTCGTCGCGCAAGGTGACGCAGAGCGCGCACAAGTGGGTCGACCTCGTGACCTGGCCCGCGCCCGGCGAGTTCGCGCGCGCCATGTCCGAGGCGGGCTTCGCGATCCTGGTCGCGGCGGCGGACGGCGCCCTCACGGTCGCGGACGTGCCGCGCGACAGGCGGGTGGCCCTCGCGTTCGGCAACGAGCACGAAGGCGTGAGCGCGCAGATGAGGGGCCTCGCGCAGGGCTCGTTCCGAGTCCCCATGTTCGGGTTCGTGGAGAGCCTGAACGTGTCCGTGGCCGCGGGCGTGGCGCTCGCCGCGTTGCGCGCAGACGGCGCTGGCGACCTCGAACCGCGCGACGCTGAAACCTTACGCGCCCGCTTCTATCTGCGCGCGGTCAAGGCGAGCGTGGAGATCTTCGAGCGCGAAGGGAATGGGGTCAAACCTTGACGATTGACATTTCTCCGCAGGCGGCCTAGGAACGCGTCATGGCAAGACCACCCCGTACGGATTTCCCGGGAGCCTGGCATCACGTCATGCATCGCGGCCGGCGGCGCGAGAGAATCTTCGAGGACTCCCACGACCTCGTCGCCTTCTTCGATATCGTCGCGGACACCGTGAGACGCTTCGGCATCGAGGTGCACGCCTACTCGCTCATGCCCAACCACTACCATCTGCTCGTGCGCTCGCCGCTCGGCAACCTCTCCAGGACCATGCGCCACCTGGACGGCGTCTACACCCAGCGACACAACGTCCGCCATCGCCGCGACGGCGCGCTGTTCCGCGGGCGCTTCCGCAGCCAGCTCGTGAGGGACGAGACGCGCCTGCCTTATATCGCGGCATACATCCACCTGAACCCGGTGCGCGCCGGGCTCGTGACGCGCGTGGATTCCGACCGGGCGTGGACGAGCCACCGGGAGCACATGGGCCGGGACGCGGCGCCGGAATGGCTGAGCACGGCGTTCCTGCGAGAGCGGATCGGGTCCGCAAGGGCGATTCACGAGCTCGTGCTCGACATGGCGCGCGGGAGGCGCTCGTGGCCCGAAGGGATGGATCTCGGGACAGGGTGGATGGAACGCGGCGACGACGGGGAAGGTGGGACGATCCTGCAACGGACGCGCTCCGTTCAAGCGTCGGAGCTGCTGAAGGAGATCTGCGAGATCGCGGGCGTCGGCCGGGCCCGTCTATCGGCTCGGGTCCGAGGGCCGAAGGGCAATCCCGAACGCCGGTTCGCGGTGTGGGCGCTCGCGCGGTCGACGGACCTGACGCAGGCGGCGATCGGGAGGCTGCTCGGGATGAGCGCGATGCACGTGGCCCAGGATCTGCGGCGGATGCGCGGTGGGTGGGAGCCCATGGACGGATGGCGGGCCGCGTGGGAGGAGCGCCACCCCGCGGTAATGTCAAGTGTCAAGGTTTGACCCCTCTGTCTTTGTCTACGGCAGGGCGCCGTAGAGCTTCATCACTTCGACGGCCGGTCTCAGGCTCGCGTCCTGGCGCACGAAGTCCCAGCAGCTCGGACCGTAGTCCCACCTCCACGGCAGCGCGGCCTTGAAGCCGAGGTTCTTGGCCGTGTACAAAAAAGTGCCGGTCACGTTGTACTGCAGCGTGTCGTCGATGTTCTCCTCGGTCTCCTGGCCGAACTCCCCCTGGACGATGAAAACGCCGTCGGCCACCGCCTTGTCGCGGACAGCGCTCGCGTTGGCGTAGCCGCCGTCGTCCGAGTACATGTGCAGATCATAGAAATCGAGCCCGAGGCCGGAGAAGAAGCCGCCGATGATGTCGTACTGCGAGTTGCTCCACCCCGCCGTGGACGTGACGCGGATCCACGGGGACTTCGACTTGATGAAATCCCTTTCCCGCTTGATGAAGGCGCGCGCCCCGTTGACGGGATCGGTCCACATCGGCACCGACCGCGGGGCCTCGATCTCGTTGATGATGTCGATGCCCCAGACGACGTCCTGGTGCTGGTTGAGCACGTCCAGGACCGGGCCCAGCACCTTGTTGTTGTACGCGTCGCCCTCGCCGTACTTGTTGTTGACCAGGTTCCAGAAGAAGTCCTTCCACGCCGTGATCTTCTGCATCTCGTTGCCCTCGAGGGCCGTCAGGTACACCCACATCGCCCGGGCGCGCGCTTCGTAGAGCAGCTTTTCGAGGTTGTCGAGAAACGTCTGGTCGAACCCTTCGATCTGCGGAACGCCGGAGCCGAGGATGAACCCCTCGCGGTACTCGAACATGAAGAACCGCACGATGTTTCCGCCGTTCGCCTTCATGTTGTCGAGCATGTCCTTCACGTAATCCAGGTCGAACCGTGTCGTCAGATCGGTCCCGTAGCTCGTGTCGGCACCGTACTCCATGTTGATCCAGCCCTCGTTGTATCCGACGAGCATCTGCTGGGACGGCATCTGCGGAAGGTCGGTGTCGCTTCCCGTGCCCGTATCGGTGTCGCTTCCCGTGTCCGTGTCTCCATCCCCGTCTCCGTCGGTATCCGCGTCGGTGTCGCCGTCCGTATCCGTGTCGCCGTCCGGGCCGGTGTCGGACGTGTCCGTGTCGCCGTCGGAGTCACCATCGCCGTCCGTGTCGCTGTCCGTATCCGCATCCGCATCGCTGTCCGTATCGCCGTCAGAGTCGCCGTCGGCATCGCCGTCCGTGTCCGTGCCGCCGTCGTTTCCGCCGTCGGGCCAACCGTCGGAGCCGGTTCCGTTGCCGGCGACGGCGCATCCGGCGAGGACCAGCGCCATGCACAGAGCCGATAGGTTCCCAAGAGTCGTCGCAATAAAGCGCATGCGGATCCTCCCGTTCGCATGCCCCTCACCTTCCCACACCCAATGCCCAGCTATGATTTTATCACAGAACCAGCCGGCCCGGCCACGAACCTTCGACTGCGCGGGACCGCGACGCCGACAACGCTCCTACGGCCTCGACTGCTTGTCCGCGGCGGGGTACCAGTCGCCCAGGTTCAGATCCTCGACCAGACAGCGGCCCTTGCAGGTCCACTCGGCGTACGAGTTGTAGTCCCACTTCATGAGGTCGGACGCGCCGCCGCCCACGGTGGTGATGAGGAAGCGGTTGTCGAGCCCGCCGAACGCGTCGCCCTGCTTCTCGGGCTCGGGCTTGTCCCCGCCCTGCACGTCGATGGGCACCCAGCCGTAGCCCGGCAGATAGACCTCGGCCCAGCGGTGGAAGGCCTCGTCTGTGCTGGCGTCGTCGCCGCGCACCACGATGGCGCCCGCGTAGCGCGCCGGGATGCCCACGGCCCGGCACATGGAGATGAATACGAACGTGTACTCCGAGCACGAGCCCGTGCCGCGGTCGATGACCGTGGGCGCGATGTTCCAGCCGCCCACCATCTCGTATTCCATCTTCTTGCGGATGTACGTGGCGATCTTCCGGACCATTGCGTACGGCCGCTTCTCGTCGCCGAGCGCCTCCTTGACCGCCTTCTGTATGGACGGGTGCTTGATCGCGAACTTGGTCTCGTCCGCGAGGTACGCGTCGCGCACGGACTTGGGGATGTCCTTCAAGCCCCCGACCTTTGCGGGATCGATGTGCCAGCGAGTCGCGAAGAGCGTCGCCTCCACGGTCATGGTCACGTCGAGGCTCTCGCCGGGTGCGAGGTTCCCGGCCTTGAACCGGGCCACCTTCTGGCCCCACCTGTCGGTCGCGATCTCCGTCGGCGCAGGCTCGAAGCGCGGCTCGCCCACGAGCGCCTGGTTCGGCAGCGACTGGGGCACGGCCACATACACGTTCGCCTCGACGAGCACGTCCGGGCCCCGGTTCACGAGGCTGCGGCGCAGCACCACCTTCTCGTCGTGCGCGCTCCGCCGCACCACCGCGGGCAAGGCGCCTATCCCCACCGCGTCCACGCGCCTGCGGTCCACGTCGACCACGAGGAGCTTCCCGTCGACCTCGGCCATGCCCGCCGGGAACGGACCGGGCGACGGGAACTGGTCGAACACCTCGCCGCTCGACGGCTCGACCTTGTAGATCATGTCGCGCGTGCGGTCCGAAACCCACAGATACCCGCCCGCGAACGCGAGCCCGAGCTGCTCCCCGGGCCTGCCCTGCCCGCCCCACGACGGCGCGGGCCAGGTCACGATGGTGGTGCCGTCCTCCCTTGTGATCTGGTGCAGGCTCTTGCCGTCGGCCACCCACAGGTGCGTGCCGTCGAAGGCGAGGCCGAGCGGACCGGGCGGGCTCTCGAGCTCGCGGGTCACGAGCCCCTTGTCCGTGTCGATGCCGAACAGGCGGCCGCGCTGCCGATCCGCCACCCACAGGAGCTTGCCGTCGAACGCCGCCCCGGTGGGCCACGGCCCGGGCGACGGCAGCACCTTGCGCTCCTCGCCGGTGCGCGGATCGAGACCGTGCAGCTTGAGCTCCACCCGGTCGGTCACCCACAGGAGCCTGCCGTCGAACGCCATGCCCCCGGGCTTGTCGATCTTCACGCCAAAGAGCCTCTCCACCGGCTCGGCGTCCCCCTCGTCCCCGGCCAGGGCCGAAGACGGGACGGCCAGCGCCGCGGCCGCGAGCATCCATGCGAGTCTCGCCATCTTGCTCCCTCCGGTCGAAGGGCCGGGCCCCTACCCGGCCGCCTGTAGGCCCTCGATGCACAGGCGGGACCAGGTCTCGAGCTCCAGGGTGCGCGCGCCCGCGAGCTCCACGAGCGGCAGGAAACCCGCCTGCGTGATCTGCTGCTCCTTCTTCCGGACGCCCTCGTGCGTGAGATCGCACACGTGGACGATCCCGAGGTGCACCCTGCCCACCGCGTTCGAGTCGTCGTTGATGAGCGCGAAGATCTTGGGCTCGTACGGGCCGTCCACCGCGACCTCCTCCCGGATCTCGCGCTCCACGGCCTCGAGGTACGCCGCCCGATCCGTGGCCGGCGCGGCCCCGGCGAAGAGCATCTCGTCGCGCGGATTGATGTGCCCGCCCACGCCCACCGAGCGATCGCCCACGAGCCGCGTCTCCCCGGCCTGCTTGCCCCGCACGTAGGAGAAGACGCGGTCGCCGCATCGAAAGAGCACGTAGGGGATGATCTGCTTCAAGGACTCGTCTTCCTCCGCCAGGCATCGCTCGGCAAAGCGGTTGTTGCGCCTGTCGAGAATGACGTCCAGGTAGCGGGCGAAGTCGCGGTTGATTCCCTGGAATGCGCCGAGCTCCTCGAGGAGCTTTCGCGCGAAAACGAGCACCCTCTCTCCCCGGTACTTGTCGCTCACCACGATTGCCTCCTCGCTCGTCGCCGAAGCCGGTCCACGTTGGCACGCGCGCGTCCCGGGCGTCAAGCCGATGGGCGGCCGATCAGGGAGCAGCTCCCCGACTTCAGCAGCCGGCCAGTGACCACCGTGGCCGGATCGTGCTAGACTCTGCGCTCGGACGAGGGAAGAGCGGGACGAATCTCGTCCCGGAAGGCGACAGTGACGATAGGCGACATCGATTTCCCCGCGGGGGACGGGAACGACGGGACCGAGGAGGCGCTGTCCATCGCCGCCGTGGTCCACGAGGCCCGCCAGCCCCTCACGGCGGCCCGCATCGCGCTGCAGCTCCTCAGCGACGCGGCCCGCGACGTGCCCGACGCCCTGCCCTACGTGGACGGCATCATGAACCAGCTCGATCGCCTCGAGCGCATCCTGGAGCGCGCCGGCGTGTTCTTCCGCCCGGCCTCGTGCGAGCCCACACCCCAGGACCTGGTCGAGATCGCGCGCCACGTGCTCGACTCCATGGCCGCGGAGCTCCTGCGCAAGAACGCGGAAGTGGTGGCCGAGGTGGATCCCGATCTTCCGGCCGTGGTCGCGGATCCCGGCACGCTCGAGCACATCTTGACGAACCTGGTGGCCAATGCCGCGGACGCGGTGGCCGAAAAGGGCGGGGGCAGGGTCGTGGTGGTGCTGCGCGGGACAAGCAAGGGGAGCGTGGAGGTCATCGTGGCGGACGACGGCCGCGGCCTCGATCCGGATCTGTCCGAGCGCATCTTCGAGCCGTTCTTCTCCACCAAGAAGAAGCACGGCTCCGGGCTCGGGCTCTATATCGTGCGGCGCCTCGTCGAAGGTTGCGGCGGCACGATCCGCCTGCTCGGGCCGGGCGAGCGCATGCGGCTCGGGCACGAGCGGCTCTCCATGGCCTTCGCGATTGAGTTTCCGTCCGCCGGGGGAGCCCAGCGGCCCGAAGCGGCCGCACACAAGCCCGTCCCAAGGCAGGCCTTGAACGCCCTGGTCGTGGACGACGACGGGACCATGCTCGACATCCTGCGCAGGCTCGTCGAGGCCCAGGGCATGTCGTGCGTGTGCGCCACGTCGGGGGAGGACGCGGTGACCCTCCTCGGGAGCGAGCCGTTCGATCTGCTCGTGACCGACAAGAACCTGCCGGGCCTGAACGGCATCGAGGTGGCGCGCTTCGCCAGGAACGTCTGGCACAAGATGCCCATCCTCATCATCACGGCCTACGCCTCCGAGGACTCGGCGTCCGAGGCGGCCGCGCTCGGCGTGGCGGACTACACCCCCAAGCCCATCGACGAGGCCGACTTCACGATGCGCCTGCGGGATCTCATGCGCCGGGCCCAGACCGTGCGCACCTCGACGCGGCGCACGGCCCACGGGACGGGCGTCTTCTCCACGGTGCCTCCTTTCTCGGCCGCGGACGAAACGTCGGCGATCCCGACGGTGCCGCCAATCGCGACCGCCGAGCCGGAGATCGAGCTCAACCAGTCGATCCTGATCGTGGCGCCGGACGATCACGTGCGTCACACCCTGACCGAAATCTTGAGCGGCCTGGGGTGCCAGGTGGCCGCGTTCGCATCGATCAAACACGCCCAGGCTCACGCCCAGCGGGTCGGGTTCGACGTCCTCGTGGCCGCGGCCGAGGTGCTGCGCGCGAACCGCGACTGGCTGGCCGTCATGGGGCGCGGCAAGGCGCTGGGCGCGGTGGCCATCATGGAGCGCGCCGGCGTCGACAAGGCCATCGAGGCCATCCACCTGGGCGCGCGCGGGGTGTTCGCCCCGCCCTTCGACAAGGCCCGCATCTCCCAGGAGTTCCGCAGATCCATGCGGCACATGCTCGAGGACCGCGAGAGGCACGACAGCACCGAGAGCCTGGACCGACCGTTCTGAGAAGTTGGATCCGGTCCTGGGGTTCGGGTAGACTTCCTTCGGCGCGGGGCTTTCTTCCCCGGGCGGAGGGAACGGGCATGAAAAGGGCAATCTTCATCGTGGCGGTGCTCGCGGCCCTCGCGGGCTCGTGCAACCCGGGCAAGGGCGTGGCGCGCGACACGGACACGGGAACCGGCACGAGCACCGGCACGGACACCGATCAGGACGCCGGCCCGGACTCGGGCACGGACACTTAAGGGTCCCTGCTGGACCTCGCGGCGTTCAACGGCTAGATTCCGCCCATGACCCGCGTGCTCATCCTCGACGGTTCGATCGACGCCGACATCTACTGTCCCACGCAGGGCTGGCGAAACCTGCTCGGCGACGTCCCCTCGGATTCGGTGCACCTGCCCTCTGGCGGGCGCGTGCCCGAGCTCAAGCCGTACACGCACCTCATCGTCACGGGCTCCGAGGCCTCCATCACGCAGTGGGAGCCCTGGTACGACGTGGAGGCCGACGTGATCCGGCGCGCCGTGAAAATGGGCAAGGCCGTTTTCGGCTCGTGCTTCGGCCACCAGATGCTCGCCGCCGCGCTCTCGGGACGGCAATACACGGACGCTTCGGCCACGCCCGAGCACCGATGGATCGAGGTCGAGCTGTTCGCATCCGACCACCTCTTCGAGGGGCTGCCGCACGTGGTGCGCATGTTCGCGGCCCATTTCGATGAGGTGCGCGATCCGCCGCCGCCGTGGCGCGTGCTCGCGCGCAGCAAGGACTGCGCGGTCCATGCCATGCGCTACGGACACAGCCCGGTCTGGGGCATCCAGGCGCATCCCGAGATCACGCCGAAAGAGGCGCGCGCGCTCATGGAGGGGTTCGTGGCGCGTCATCCGGACAAGGCCCGCTTCCTCGCGCGCGGTCTCGCCATGGAGCCCATGGACGACAACGCGGCGCCGCTCATCGTGCGTCGTTTCCTCGAATCCCCTGCCGGTTGAGGCCGCATCCATGACATGTGAGCGCGAGGTCGTCGTGTTCGTCGCCGCAGCGGCGGCGGCCTATCTCGTGGGCTCCGTGAACTTCGCGGTGATCGCGGGGAGACTCGCGGGCGCGGGCGATCCGCGCGGCGCGGGCAGCGGCAACGCGGGCGCCAACAACCTTCTGCGCACGGCCGGCTGGCGCGTGGCCCTTCTTGTCCTTGCGCTCGATTTCGCGAGGGCCGCCGGAGTGGTCCTGGGAGCGCGCTTCGTCGGGCCGGAAGAGCTTGCGTCCCTCGTCGTTTTGCCCCTGCTGCTCGGCAACCTGTACCCGTGCTTCCACGGCTTTCGCGGCGGCAAGGGTGTGGCGGCCGTGACGGGCGCGTTCCTGGCCGTGGATCCGATCATCCCGCTGCTCGCGGGTCCCGTGTTCCTGGCCGTGGTGGGCCTCTTCCGCAGGGTGTCGGCCGGCTCCATGCTCATGATCTGTTCCTACCCCGCGCTCGCCTTCCTGCTCGGCGCGCCCTCGGACACGGTCGCCGTGGCCGGCACGTGCGCCCTCGCGATCCTGTTCACCCACAGGGCCAACATCCGGCGGCTCGCGCGCGGCGAGGAGCCGAGGATCTCCGTGGGCAACACGCGATCCGCAAACAAGGAAGGAGCATGAACCGCCTGCTCGACGCGGCCTTCCTGGCCGGCGCGGCCGATCTCATGCGGCGGGCACCGCTCCTCGACCGCATCAACGTGTTCCCGGTGGTGGACGCGGACACCGGCCGCAACATGGCCGCCACCGTGTCGAAGGCGGCGCGCCTGCTCGAGGAACCGGGCGCCACAGCCCGCGACCTCAGCCGCGTTTTGCTCCTTTCGGCCAAGGGCAACTCGGGCGTGATCCTGTCCCAGTTCCTGCTCGGGTTCTTCGACGCGCTCGGCGACCCTTCGCGCCTCACGCCCGCGACAGTCCGGGACGGCGTCGCGCGAGGACGCGACCTGGCCTATAAGGCCGTGGCCGAGCCGCGGGAAGGCACCATCCTCACGGTCATGACCGATCTCGCGCGCATCCTCGGGGAGCTCGACGGCGTGCCGGATATCGGGTCCCACGCGGAGCTGGAGCGACGGCTCGCCGCGTCCGTGGCCGCCACCCCGGCCCTGCTCCCCAGGCTCGCGGCCGCGGGCGTGGTGGACTCGGGCGCGCTCGGCTTCCACGTGCTCGCCTGCGGGCTCATGCTTGTTCTGCCGGGCCTGCGCGCTCCGGAAGCGGCGCTCGCGCGCATGGAGCGCCGCCGTCTGGGCGAGGACCAGGCTCCTCTCGGGCGGATTGCGGAGCGCATCGATCCGGCTTTCATCACGGACGAGGGAACAGAGGCGTCTGTGGCGCGCTTCTGCATGGATCTGGTGATCGAAACGGACGGTGAAGCCTTCGACGACTGGCGCGCGGCCTTCGACGGGATCGGAGCGTCGCTCGACGCCGTGCGGCTCGAACGGCTCCTCAAGCTGCACGTGCACTGTGACGATCCCGAGGCCGTACGCCGCGTCGCCGCGAACCTCGGGCAGGTGATCGAGTCGTCCGCGGAGGATATGGCCGAGGGGCTCCGGCGCGCCTCTTGCGAGAGCGCCGGGGACGACCTCGCGTACGCGCGTCTGCGGGTGGCGGGCGACTCGTCCATGTCGCTGCCGCGGGACGTTGCGACGAGCCTCGGCGTGCCGCGACTCGAGAACTCCGTGAGCGCCCACGGCGAGATGGTGCGCGACTGCGACCTCGACATGGGCCTCGTCTTCTCTCGCATGCGCGAGGGACACGTCTACAAGACGGCGCAGGCGTCCCAGGCCGAGGCGCGCGCCTTCCTCGACGCGCAGCTCTCGGCCTGCGGGCACCTCGTGTACCTGGCCGTGGGACGGGCCTACACCGGCACCCAGGAGCTCGTGCGCCGCGCCGCGGCCGACCACAAGGAGCGCAACCGGATCACCATCCTCGACACGCGCGCCGCGTCCGGGCAGCAGGGCATCGCGGTGCTCGCCACGGCCCGCTTCGCCGCCCGGGCCAGCGACGTCGACGACCTCGTGGCCTATGCCGAACGCCAGATCGCCTCGGCGCGCGAGTACCTGGTCATCGACTCGCTCGGGCACCTCAAGCGCGGCGGACGCATCGGCCGCGTCAAGGCGGCCCTGGCCGGCGCGCTCTCGATCCGGCCCATCGTGGGACACGGAGGCGACGGCGCGATCACCTACGCCAAGGCGCGCTCTCACGAGGCCGCGCTCGACGAGGTGGCGAGGCGCGTGGCGTCCCACTTGGGTGATGGCCCCCTGCTCGTCATGGTCGAATACACGGACAACGCCGAGTGGGCCGAGACCGTGCGCGAGCGCCTCGCCTCCGTCCTCCCGGCCGGGACCGAGATCATCCTTTCGCCGCTCTCGGCCACGGCTGCGGTGCACATGGGGCCCGGCACGTGGGGCGTGGCCGTCACGCGGCCGGAGTGACCTCAGGCTTTTCGTGCTAGGATGCCCTCACTCGGGAGGTGCCGCCCATGAACCCGCAAACATTGGCCATGTGGACCATTTCGGGCGCCGCGGCCGTCATCGCGGCCGCGACGATCATCTCGACCATCGTCGAGGTGGCGCGGGGCAAGAGCCGGCCGTGGAGCCGCGACGTGATCATCGCGGTCGCGTTCCACGCGTGCATGGCCCTCGTGGCCCTGCGCGCGGCCATCTTCGCGTCAGGAGGCGGCTGACATGGACGCGCGATCAGCCGACCGCACCCGTGTGTCCATGCCCCTCCTTCTCGTGGGGCTCGCGCTCGTGGTCTTCGCGGCCCTCGGCGCCTCGCACTTCCTCTACCGCGCGGCGCTCGCGAAGTTCCCTTTGCTCGTGCTCGGCAGCGGGCGAAACTGGCTCTTCATCCTATTGCACGCCGGCGTCGGAGCCGCGGGCCTCACGCTCCTGGGCCTCTCGAGGAGGCGCCCGTAGGAGCCCGGCGCGCCGCAAGCACGCTCGCAAGCAGCAGGAACCCCGCCCCGATCAGCACCGCGAGCGTCGTGGGCGAGAGCGCGTCCGAGGGCGAGTCGAGGGACGCGAGGCGCTCCCCGGCCAGAACGAAGATGGCCGTGATGGGCGCGTCGCCGATCACGGACGCGACCAGGAAGTCCCTGTAGCGCATCGACGAAAGCGCCGCGGCCATGGTGACCGGGCCGTAGGGCAGCGTCACGATGAGCCTCAGGCCCGCCACGGCCCTAACGGGTCTTTGGGAAACCCGCTCGTGGACCGTGCGCGCGAAGCCCCCGAGACGCGCCTCGACCCTCGCCCGCAGGAGGCGGCGCGCGGCGAAGAACAGCACCGTGGTCCCCACGAGCACGCCGGCCTCGGTGGCCCCCCATCCCAGGATCGGCCCGAGCAGCGCGCCCGAAAGCAGGGTCAGGACGGCCTTCATCGGCAAGGACAGCGCCATGCACGCGGCGTGGGCCGAGGCGAGGATCGCCGCGGCGAGCAGGGGGTTCGCGCGCGCCGCGCCCGTCGCGCTTTGCCCGAGCACCTTGACCTCCTCGAACGTCACGAAGCGGCTCGCCGTGATTGAGACGGCCGCGACCGCGCCGAAGAAGAGGAGCAGCCACAAGAAGGTGCGCTTGCGCGTGGGGTCGAGGGTCAAGGGAAGTCGCCTCGGGTCAGGGGATCAAAGTCCGAGGGCGCCGGCGAGGAGCCCGAAGAGGTTCGAGGAAGCCTTTTCGCGGCCGGGCGTGCTGCAACCGCAGCCGCTCGTGTCCTTGTCCGAGCCCGCGTCCGAGCCCGCGTCCGCGGCCGAGTCGGTGTCGATCCCGCCGTCGCCTTCTCCCAAGGTCGTGACGCCGTCGCCCGTGGCGAGCGGACCGCCGACGGACGCCTTCACCCCGCTCAGGTTGCCGCGGCCGTCGCCCAGGTTGACCGGCATGAGGTAGTACGTGCCAACGGGCAGGAAAGCCCCGCCCGGGGCGACCAGGCTGAAGACCGCCGGGGCCGTGCCCTCGAGCGTGGCCGGGCCGATCACGTCGTCCGCGGTCGTCACGCCGTCGCCCTGGTAATCGAAGGTGATGGGGTTGTCGCGCCGCACGAGGACGCGCATGTCCGGCTCGGCGGTCGTCCCGGTCAGCGAGGAGCCGCTCGCGGAAACGGTCATCGACAGGTTGACGGCCTTCACGCCCTCTCCCACCGTGACCATGTACTGGATGATGCCCGGCGTGTAGGGCGAGCCCTTGGCGCCGTTGACCGCCTCGGGCGCGGCGATGGGAGTGGCCTTCTCGACCGTACCGGTGCCGTTGTCGCTCATGACGCGCGCGCAGTCGTCGGTCTTGTGCGCGGCGAAGACCTCGGCCGCCGCGTCCTTGGCCGCCGTGCCGAGCAGATCCTCGGTCGCGATCAGGGTGGCGGCCGCGGCCTGCGCGAAGCCCTGCTTCTGCACCACGGACGATGCGCCCACGAAAGCCGCCTGCTCGAACTTGTGCTTCTTCGCCTCGTCGTCGCCGGCCGCGGCCTCACGCGCCTCGTAGACCGACTGGCTCCAGCCCGGGGAGTCGGCGTGCACCTCGCCTTGCAGGTAATCCGGGCACACGTCGTCGCCGTCCATGTGGCGCACCGCGGAGGCGCCCATCCCGGCCAGCGAGTACTCGCCCATGGTGGGCTCGTTCGTGAGGAAGCCCGCGTAGATGTCGGCGTAGCCCTCGCTCATGCCGCCCAGCTCGACGTTCACGCCCCACTCGTCGCCGAACTCCTGGTACTGCCCGATGCCGGCCGAGGCGGTGCTCATGACCGAGTGCGTGAACTCGTGGTAAATGACGTCCCCGTCCCACGCGAAGTCCGCGAGCGAGCCCTGGCCGAACATGATCGAGTCGTAGTTGCGGCTGAAGCCCGGGATGCCGGTCGGGCCGGCCGGCATGAACATGGCGTTGTCGAACGGGTAGAGCGGGCCGTTGGGATCGGCCATGGCGAGCATGTCCTGCCAGTCCGGCATGCCGCCCGACATGTTGAACGGGATCTTGAAGTTCACGGAGGCCCGCAGCGGTTTGACCGTGTGCCCCTGCCAGTCGTCCGGGAAGCCGTCAAGCAGCTTGAGGAAGTAATCGTAGACGTACCCCACGTGGTAGTACATCTGCACCTCGGCGAACTTGTCGTACATGGCGAGGTCGTCGAGGCCTGCGTGATCGCCCTGCCACTCAAAGAAATAGTTGCCGTCCGCGTCGGCCGACGCGGTCTGCGCCTCGGTGCACAAGTGCGCGTCGATCGTGTCGATGCCGATGCCCAGGCCCGACAGGTCGAGCGGGATGGTCTTGTGGTAGTCGGGGCAGTTGCGCGACAGGTAGAGTTCCTGCGAGAGCCACACGCACTTGCCGCCCGGGCACAAGGCGCAGTCGGCCGCGCCGGCGTCGTAGTCGCAGGCCGTGACGGTCCCGGCGTCGCCCTCGTAAGCGTAGCCGCCCTCCGGGACGTCGAGCGTCACGGTGATCGGATCGGCGTTCGGCGCGCCGAACGGGCCCGGGTTGGTCGCGAACGCGCGGCCCTGGTAGGCGAAGAGGATGCGGTTCTCGACGCGCAGCACGTCGCCGGTCCCCGCGTCCACGTAGGCCCAGATGTTGGACAGGAGGCTCGGGATCTGGCCGAAGCTCACCTCCCACGCGAGCCGGCCCTCGCCCGGCAGGGCCAGGACCACGAGCCTCGAGTAGGGCCTCGACGCGGGCAGGAACCAGCGCGTCTTGGCGCGCGCCATGTCCGACGCGTCGATCGCGGTCCAGACGGGTCGCGTGTCCACGGCGCCGAGATCCTCGAGCGAGGAGGAGGCGATGCGGACCACGCCGTCCTTGCGCACGACCACGACCAGGCTCGCGCCCACCACAGGCAGCCCTTCGTAGGTCTGCTCGAAGCGCACCACCTTGCCGACCGGGGTGGGGAGCTGATCGACCACCTTGAGCGCCTCCGGCCCCACGGCGAACAGGTCGCGGTTGCGCCCGACGAACGCGAGCGCCACGTCGAGAGCCGCACCTCGCGAAGGCCGGCTCAGGTCGCCTCCCACGAAGGAGACGAAGCCGTCCCGCCGGGGGATGACCTGCGCGGGCGCCACGCCGGTCTCGCGTGCGATGCGCCGGAGCGCGATGTCGGCCGCTGGCCGAAGAGGCGCCGCAGCCTCCGCTTGCGATGCCAGAACAGCCGAAAGAAGGAACGCAACAAAACCAAGCTGCCTCGTCATCTTCGCACCTCCTTGTGCGGCCCACCCTCTTGCGAGAGCCCGGGCCGGAAGCTCAATCGAGCGATTCGAGAAACGCCGTGACGACCCTGGGATCGAACTGCGTGCCCGACGCGCGCATGATCTCCTCGACGGCCGTCTCGGGCGTGAGCGCCGTGCGGTACGGGCGGTTCGAGGTCATGGCGTCGAACGTATCGGCCACGGCGATGATCCTCGAGGCGAGCGGGATGGTGTCGCTCCGGCGTCCGTCCGGGTAGCCCGAGCCGTCCCAGCGCTCGTGGTGGTAGTGCACGAACTCGCGGATCTCGCCCAGGAACTTGAGTGGCATGAGGATCGTGTTGCCGAACGAGGGATGCTTCTGGATGATGCGCATCTCCTCGACGGAGAGGCGCCGCGGCGCGAGCAGCACCTCGTCGCGGATGCCGATCTTGCCGATGTCGTGCAGGAGCGCCGCGTTGTAGATGGTGTGCACCTCGCGCTCGGGGAGCTTCAAGGTCGAGGCGATGCGCTTCGACAGGTCGGCCACGCGCTCGGAGTGGCCCCTCGTGTAGTCGTCGCGCGCCTCGAGGGCCCTCGCCAGCGACTTGAGCGTCTCGTAGTAGACGCGCTGCGTGTCCTCGAAGAGCCGCGCGTTCTCGATGGCGATGGCCGCCTGCGACGCCATCGTCTCGAGCATCTGCCTCTCGTCCTGGCCGAGCCCGCGGCTCGCCTCCTTGACCATCTCGAACACGCCGATGGTCTTCTCGCCGATCTTGAGCGGCAGGTCGAAGACCGAGAAGCTGCCGGAGATCTCCGAGAGCTTTCCGGCCTCGGCCCTCGTCCGCAGCTCCTTGGTCTCCTCGTCGATGAGCTTGATGGCGCCCGACGTGGAGCCAACGATGGTGGACGCCATCTGCAGGATCGTCTCAAGGGTGGTGTCGAGATCGAGGCTCGCGGTGATGGTCTTGCCCGCCTCGTGCAGGGTGGTGAGCTGCCTCACCTGCCACTCGAGGCTCTGGTTGGCGTCGGCGATGCGGGCCGCGTACGACTCGAGCTCCTTGTTGAGGCGGGCCATCTCGGCCACGTTGTCGGCGAGCGTCTTGTTGGCCTCCTCGAGCCCCTTGAACAGCCGCGCGTTGTGGATGGCGACGGCGGCCTGGGACGCGAACGCCGAGAACAGCTCCAGGTCGGTCTCGTCGAAGGCCTCCGGGATCGGGCTCTCGGTGTCGAGCACGCCGATCACCTCGCCGAACACGCGCAGCGGCACGGCCATCTCGCACCTGCCGCCGGCCTTGCCGTTCAGGTAGCGCTCGTCGCGGGCCGTGTCCCTGACGAGGATCGGATCGCCGGACAGGGCGGACGACCCCGTGATGCCCTTGCCCGTGGGAATCTTGAGCCCGATCACGTCGCCGTACCCGACCGCCGCGTGCAGGACGAGCTCGGTCTTGTCGGGCGAGAGCAGGAGCAGCGCGGCCCGGTCGTTGTCGAGGGCCTCGCGCGCGAGCTTCAGGATCTCGTCGATGAGGTCGTCGACGGCGTGGATGGAGTTGAGCGCCCTGGCCGCCCGGTTGAGCAGCGCGAGGCGCGTGGTCTTGAGCTTGAGCGAGCGGATCATGCGGGCGTTCTTGAGGGCGGTCGCGACCTGCGAGGCGAAGACGCGCAGGAGGGCCAGGTCGGCCTCGGCAAAGGCGCGCGGCTCCATGGACTCCGCGTCGAGGATGCCGACGGTCTCGCCGTCGAGCGAGAGCGGCGCCGCCATCTCGCACCTGGCGCCCGGCGTGCCCGCGATGTACTCCGGGTGCTCCGCGATGTCGTCGATGACGGCCGCCTTGCCGGTGACGAACATCTCGCCCACGAAGCCCTGGCCGATGGGGATCCGGAGGCCCTCCACGTCGCCGTGGTTCACTGCCTTGCGCACCACGAGGAACCTGCGATCCGCGTCGGGCAGCAGGATGGCCACCGAGTGCAGGTCGATGGCCTTCTGGGCCAGCTTGAGGATCGTCTCGAGCATCTCCTCGGGTTCCTCGATGGCGTTGAGCGAGCAGGCCGCCCTGTGGATGAGGGTGAGCTTGCGCTCGCGCTCCTCGAGGTCGTGGACCATGCGCACGTTGTTGAGCGCGGTCGCCACCTGGGAGCCGAAGATGCGCAGCAGGTTCAGGTCCGAGTCGGTGAAGGCGTAGGGCTCCATGGACTCCGCGTCGAGGATGCCGATGGTCTCGCCCTCGAGCGAGAGCGGCGCCGCCATCTCGCACCTGGCGCCCGGCGTGCCCGCGATGTAGCCCTCGTGCTCCGCGATGTCGGAAATGATGCGCGCCTCGCCCGTCACGAACATCTCGCCCACGAAGCCCTGGCCGACGGGGATTTTGAGCCCTTCGGTGTCCCCGTGGTTCAACGCCTTGCGCACCACGAGGTTCTTGCGCCCGCGGTCCGGGAGCAGGATGGCGACCGAGTGGAGGCCGAGGGCCTTGCGCGCGAGCTTGAGGACCGACTCCAGCATCTCCTCGGGCCGGTCCGCGGCGTTGAGCGAGCAGGCCGCCTTGTGGATGAGGGCCAGCCTGCGCCCGCGCTCGGCGAGCTCGGCGCGCTGCTTGGCGGCGCGCACGGCCGCGGCCACCTGCGAGGCGAGCGTCTCGAGCAGGGTCACGTCCGATTCGGTCAGCACCTCGTCGCCGACCGACTCGGAGTCGACGACGCCCACGATCTCGTCGTCGGCCTTGAGCGGCACCGCGATCTCGAAGCGCCCGTTCACGCAGCCGGGCACGTAACGCGGGTCGCTCTTCACGTCAGTGACGAACTCGGTCTTCCCCTCGGTGAACGCCGTGCCGGTGATGGTGCCGTCGACCGGAACGAGGCGGCCCTCGGTGCCCTCGGGATAGCCCGCCGCGCGGCAGACCTTGAGGCGCGTGCCGGAGTGCACCGGCAGCAGGATCGCGATGTGGCTGAACCCCAGCGAGGAGCGGGCCATGGACAGGATCTCGGCGAGGAGCCCGTCGAGATCGGCGATGGAGGTCATGCGGCTCGCGGTCTTCGACAGGAAGTCGAGGCGCTTCGCGAGCTTCTCCGTGTCCTCGCGGGCGCGCTTCAGGCTCTCGTAGACGCCGGCGTTGCCGAGAGCGCTCGCGGCCTGGTCCGCGAAGATCGTGGCGTGCAGGAGATCGGTCTCGTCGAAGTGGTGCGGCTCCCTGTGCTCCACGTTGAGCACGCCGATGACCTCTTCCCGGAACACGAGGGGAACGGCCATCTCGGAGCGCGCGCCCGGGAGGCCGGGCACGTAGTCCGGGATCTGGGTCACGTCCTCCACGATGATGGGCCGGTTCTCGGCTGCGGCGCGGCCCGTGACGCCGTGGCCGCGCGGCACCGCGAGGCGCGCCACGTCGCGGTCGTACCCTTCCGCCACCTTGACGACCAGGTTCTCCTTGCTCTCGTCCCACAGCTGGATGGCGCAGGTGTCGAAGCGCAGGGCCTCGTGGGTGAGCGTGAGGATGCGGGCGAGCAGCTTGTCGAGGTCGCGCAGGTGGGTCATCGACTGGCCGGCCTTGGCCACGGCCACGAGCTTGCGCGCGCGCTCCTCGAGCGAGCCCTGCAGCTGCATGTTGCGGATGGCGGTGGCCACCTGTTCCCCGAACGTGGAGAAGAGCGCCATGTCGGCGTTGGAGAAGCGCGCCTCGCGGCTCTCCATGTCGAGCACGCCGATCACCTCGTCGCCCGTGCGCAGCGGCACCGCCATCTCGGAGACCGCCTCCGGGACGCCCTGGATGTAACGCGGATCGTTGACCGTCTCGGTGACGAGCTCGGGCTCGCCGGTCAGGAGCACGTGGCCGGTGACCCCCTCGCCCGGGGCGACGCGGAACTCCCTGACGACCTCGGGCGAGTAGCCGCGCGCGGCCGCGATGTGGAGCATGCCGCTCTTCGCGTTCTTGAGCAGGATGGCCGAGTCCTTGTTGCCGAAGATGCTCTCGACCAGGTCGAAGACGGTGTCGTACAGGCGGTCGAGGGTGCGCACCGCGCCGAGCTTCTTCCCGGCGTCGGCGAGCTTCGTGAGCTGGTCGAGCAGGTGGATCATGAAAGCTCCTTAAAACCCTGGCCCTGTGAGGCCCGCCCCGCTCCACATCCGGGGCCGAACATATCACGGGCCCGGGCTCCGCGCACCTGGGTCCCGGTTCCGGGCCGCGCATCAGCCCGCGCGGGCTGAAGTCGTACTGTGCCGACTCCCTCAAGGAGGAGATCTTCGACGAGGGGTTGGTGCGTAAGCTCGCGCCGTTCTCCCGGTTCCTCATTCTGAGCGACACGCTGCGTCGTCTGCCTCGAGAGGCACCGCGCCTCACCGACGACGGGATCTCGGCGCCGAGCAAGAGGCGAGGCGTCACGCCACGCGGTTCTCGAGGCGCTCCGCGATCCAGATCTTGATGATCGATTGCCGCGTGACCCCGAGGCGCTTGGCCTCGCGATCGAGGGACTCGACCATCCACTCGGGGAAGTCCACGTTCACGCGCCGCTGCTCGTCGCCCGGCCGCCGCGCCTTGGCGAGATCGAGGCTCGCGCTCACGTCCTCCCCGCGATCGAACCGCCTGTCGAATTCCCTAGCCTTCATACCACGAGACCTCCTCTTTGCGGGAGCGCCGGACCGAGATGATCCGCGTCCGCCCCTTGCGGTAGGCGACGACAGCGGACCAGTGCTTGCCCGCGATGACACCGACGACCAGGGATCTCGGCTCGTCCTCCGTGCGTGCCGGGATCTCGAGCCTGCGCTCGTCCTCGAAGAGCGCCTGCGCCTCGACGAAATCGATCCCGTGCTTTGCCTTGTTCGATACGCTCTTGCGATGGTCGAACTCGAAGACGCTCATGGTTTAATAATTATACCTTTATTATCCCCCATGCAAGCGGCCCCGCAGAGGTTCCGGGTCCGCCATTCGGGCCGTTCCCTTGTGCCGGGAGGGTTGGTGCGCTACTAGGTCGGTCGTGAACGCCGAAGAGAAGAAGACGCGCTGCGGGTACGTGGCGCTCGTGGGCCGGCCCAATGCGGGCAAGTCCACGCTCTTAAACCGCGTGCTGGGGCAGAAGGTGTCGATCGTCACGCCCAAGCCGCAGACCACGCGCAACCGCATCCTGGCCGTGCACAACGTCGAGGGCGATCAGATCGTGTTCCTCGACACGCCGGGCCTGCACCGCCCCAGGGGGAGCCTCGGCCGCTACATGGTCGAGGCGGCAGCGTCGGCCATCTTGGAGGCGGATCTGGTCGCGTTCCTCATCGACATGGCCGAGCCGGGTCGTCCCCCGGGGTTCACCGAGGAGGAGGAGGAGATCGCGGCCCGGCTGCAGGCCGCGCGCGTCCCGATCCTGGCCCTGCCCAACAAGGTCGACCTCGTGGCCGACAAGAAGCGGCTCCTGCCGGTGATGGAAAGGGCCGCGGCGCTCGAGGGCGTGGCCGAGGTCATCCCCATCTGCGCATTCGACGGCGACGGCGTCGAGCTCTTCGTCGATGCCGTGCGGGGGCGGCTGCCAGAGGGTCCCAGGCTCTACCCGGACGACGTGCTGTCCGATCAGGCCGAGCGCTTCTTCGTGGCCGAGCTCGTGCGCGAGGCCGTCACCGAGCTCACGCGCCAGGAGATCCCGTACCACTCGGCAGTGGTCATCGAACGCTTCGTGGAGGAGAAGACGCGCTGCTCGGTGCACGCCACGATCCATGTGGAGCGCGCGAGCCAGCGCGGCATCCTGATCGGCAAGCACGGCGTCATGATCAAGGAGATCGGCATCCGGGCGCGCGACGCGGCCGAGAAGTTCCTCGGCTGCCGGGTGGATCTCATGCTGCACGTGGACGTGTCGCCGGGCTGGACCGACGGCCCCGAGGGCCTGAAGAGGATGGGGTACGAGTGACGCGCAAGCGCACCAAGCGCATCCCGTCGCTCCCGCCGCGGCGCGGGCGCCTGCCGGTGGTGGCCATCCTGGGCCGCCCCAACGTGGGCAAGTCCACGCTCTTCAACCGGCTCGTGGGTCGCCAGGCGTCGATCGTCGAGGACCGCCCCGGCGTGACGCGCGACCGGCTCTACGCGGACACGGACGTGATGGGGCGCCCGTTCACGCTGGTGGACATGGGCGGCTTCGAGTCGCGGCCCGACGAGGGCCTCGCCGAGGGCGTGAGCCGCCAGTGCAAGACCGGGCTCGACGAGGCAGCGCTCGTCATCTTCCTCGTGGACGGCCGCACGCCGCCCACGTCGGGCGATGAAGAAACGGCGGAGCTCCTGCGGCGCAGCGGCAAGCCGTGCGTCATGGCCGTCAACAAGGTGGACGGGGAGAGGCAGGAGGCCGAGGCCGCGGACGCGTTCTCGCTCGGGCTCGAGCCCATGGTGATGGTGAGCGCCCTGCACGGCCGCGGCATCTCCGATCTCGAGTATCTCATCTACGAACGGCTGCCCGAAAGCGAGCCCCAGCCCGACGACGAGGAAGAGGACGGCGCCATCCGCGTGGCCATCGTGGGCCGGCCCAACGCGGGCAAGAGCTCGCTTGTCAACCGCTTCCTGGGCGAGGACCGCCTGCTCACCGACGCCGCGCCCGGCACCACGCGCGATCCCGTGGACAGCCTGCTCGAGCAGGACGGCGCGCGGTACGTGCTCGTGGACACGGCGGGCATCAGGCGCAAGCGCAGCGTGCCGGCGGACGGGGCGGAGAAGATGTCCGTCACCGCGGCCGTGCGCGCCATGGAGCGCTGCCACGTGGCCGTGCTGCTCCTCGACGCGGAGGCCGGCATCGCGGAGCAGGACGCGCGCGTGCTCGGGCTGGCCGTGGACCGCGGGCGGGCCGTGGTCGTGGCGTTCAACAAGTGGGACCTCGTGCAGCGCGACCAAGCGGCCGCGGCCAAATTGCGCGAGCAGCGCAAGGATCTGCTCGCCTTCGCGCCGTGGGCCAGGGTCGTGCAGGTCTCGGCGCTGACCGGCGCGGGCCTGCCCGGGCTGCTCACCCGCGTCCGCGAGGCCTACGCCGAGTTCGACAAGCGCATTCCCACGGGCGCCCTGAACCGCCTGTTCGCCGAGATCACGGAGAACCACCCGCCGCCCCTGCGCAAGGGCAAGCCGGTCAAGCTCATGTACGCCACGCAGGCCTCGGTGCGGCCGCCCACGTTCGTGGTCCACGCCACCTACCCCGAGGCGCTGCACTTCTCGTATCGGCGCTACGTGTCGAACCGCATCCGCGAGGTCTTCGGGTTCGAGGGCACGCCCATCCGCCTCTTCTTCAACAAGCGCCGCCGCCGCGGGGACGCGGAGGAGTAGTCGCTTTCGACCGCTACCACGCCTCCGGCTCGAACCCCTCGGAGTTGAGCAGCACCGCGTCGTCGCCCGCCTGGCCGATGATGAACAGGCCGCGCCGCTCCGCGTAGCGCGCCACGTCATCCGAGATCACCATGGCCGCGACCGCGCCGTGCAGGCGCGTGTCCCGGTACTGCGGGAACAGCCGCTTGAACTTGCCGAGCCGATCCATGTGGTCGTCGACGTCGCTCGGGTCGAGCCTGCTCTTCACCTCGACCGCGACCGCGTTGCCGTCGTTCACCACGAGGAGGTCGATCTGCGCCGCCTCGCCGTCGCGGCTGGCCTCGAGATCGCGAAGCGTCTGGTGCACGTCCACCCCACGCTCCCGAAACAGCCGCACGAGCCCGGGCCGCACCACGCCCTCCACGAATTCGCCGAGCCGGTTCCCGAGCCCGCCGATCTGCTGGCCGAGCGCCTTGAGCCGTCGATCGGTATCCTTGGACTGCTCGATGAGCTCCCGCATCGCGCGTCCGAGGTCCGACTCCGAGGTCGTCGTTTCCATCCTGCCCTCCTTGTATCAGTTTATCGCTCCGCACGCCTCCGCGCATCGAACTCATCGGCCGCTTGCGAAAAAAAGTTTCCGGAAATCGCCAAAGCCCCTCCTCGCCAAGGCCGCCGTGCCGCGTTCCGCGAACTGTGTTGGAGTTTGATCGATGGGCGCATCCAACGACATCACCCGCCTCTTCGCTGGGTTCGCGGGGAGGGACCACGGCTTCCTCGAGCGCTGTGAGCGCGCCGAGGCCAGGGACCGCCTGCCCCGGCTCTCGATTGCGGATTCGCGTCGCGGGTCGAGGATCCCTCCGAGTTCGTGGCGCGGACGAGGGTCCTTCCCCTTCGCCGCACTCTGGACGGCTGCGACGTGGCCTCGACCGGAAGGTACGCCACGGACGAGGGCGAGACCCCGACCGTGATTGAGCCGCCGCCGGGCGCTCAGTCGGAGGAATGCGCGAGCAGGCCCTGGGCCAGACCCGTGGCGTGGGCCATGACCTCCTTGAGCGGCACGTCGTGCTTCGCGGCCGCGGCCTTGCAGTCTTCGAACTCGGGCGCCGCGTTGCGCGCGCCGTGGGGTCCCTCGGCCACCTTGACGCGGATGGGCCCGTAAGGCGTCTCGACCGTGCGCATGGTCCGTGTCATCTCGATGCGCCCTACGTCGTGGAAGCGCAGCCCGATGGTGGACGTCTCGCGCAGGACGAGCGCGCCCAGGCGTCCCACGTCATCGCGTCGCACAAGGGCCGAGAGCTTGAGCGCGGGCCGGCCCTTCTTCATCTGGATGGGCTCGATCCACGCGTCGAGCGCGCCCTCGCAGAACAGGCGCTCCACGGCATGGGCCGCGATCTCGCCGGTCATATCGTCGATGTTGGCCTCGAGCACGGCGCAGGTCTCAGCCCCTTCCTTCTCGGCCGCGGGCCGCCCGAGCACCGCGCGCAACAGGTTGGGCCTCCCCGCGAACGTCCTGGTCCCGGCGCCGAACCCGACGCGCTCCGGGATCATGGACGGGAAGCGGCCGAACGACGAGGCCGCGGCGCGCACGATGGCCGCGCCGGTGGGCGTGGTCAGCTCGGCCTCCACCTCGGTCGCCTCCACCGGCACGCCCTCCAGCAGGATGAGGGTGGCCGGCGCGGGCACGGGCAGCATCCCGTGATCCGTACGCACGAACCCGCTGCCGAGCGGCACGGGCGCGCACGAGACAGTGGCGCCGATGAAGGTGAGCGCGGCCGCGGCGCCAACGATGTCCACGATGGAGTCCACCGCGCCCACCTCGTGGAAGTGTACGTGATCGATCTCGCAACCGTGGACGCGGGCCTCGGCCTGCGCGAGCGCGCGGAAGATGCGCGAGGCGAGATCCTTTGTGCCGGGGTCGAGATCGGCGCCCTCAATCATGTCGCGGATGTCGCCGTAGTGCCGGTGGGGCTGGTCCGCGTGGCCCGCGTCCACCACGAAGCGCATCGCGGCGATGGACGCGCGCTCGGTCCTCTCGATCCTGATGCCCCAGCCCGCGAGCGGGAGCGCGCGGATCGCGGACTCGATGACGCCGAGCGGCACGCCGAGGTCCACGAGCGAGGCCAGGATCATGTCGCCGGCCAGGCCCGAAAAACAGTCGAAGTGCAGGATGCGGCCTGCGCCAAAGCCGTGTTCGAGCTCGCCCATGTGGCTCCTCACTTTGCGCCGTGCGCGCGGCCGACGCGGTTCATGAGCGCCGCCGCGTAGCCCGCGCCGAAGCCGTTGTCGATGTTGACCACCGTGACCCCGGCCGCGCACGTGCTCAGCATGCCGAGCAGGGCCGCCACGCCGCCGAAGCTCGCGCCATAGCCCACCGACGTAGGCACCGCGATCACCGGGCACGACACGAGGCCGCCCACCACAGAGGCGAGCGCGCCCTCCATGCCGGCCGCCACCACGATGACCGAGGCGCGGCGCAGGTCGTCGAGCCTGTGGAACAACCGGTGGATGCCGGCCACGCCCACGTCGAACATGCGCACGACCTCGTTGCCCGCGAGCTCGGCCACGAGCGCGGCCTCCTCGGCCACGCCGATGTCGGACGTGCCGGCCGTGACGATGGCGATGGGGCCGTGGCCCATGCGCGCCACCTCGGCCTGTTTGAGCACGAGCGCGCGCGCTTCAAGGCGGTGCTCCATGTCCGGGACGGCAGCGCGCACCGCGTCGGCCAGAGCGGGCGCGACGCGCGTGACGAGCACGTTGCCCCTGCCGCGCCGCAGCTCCGTGACGATGGCCGCGATCTGGGTCGCGGTCTTGCCCTCGCCGAGCACCACCTCCGGGAAGCCCGTGCGCAGCGACCGGTGGTGGTCCACCACGGCGAGCCCGATGTCCGTAAAGGGCAGGCGCGCGAGCTCCTCGAGCGCCTCGTCCACCGGGATCGTCCCGTCCTTCACGCCGTCGAGGATGTGCTTCACGCGCTTGGCGTCCATGACGGTACTCGTAGCACGAGTCGCGGCCTTTGGGCACCGTCAGGGTCTTTCGATGACCGCGAAGTCGAGGTCTAAAAGCGCGTCGCGGGCACGGGCCTCGTCCGGGTCCGCGATCTCGAGGCACACGCCGCACTCCTCGGACAGATCGCGCGGCAAAGGCGCGAGCTCGGCCTTGACGCCAGCGTTCTTGAGCCGTTTCTCGGCTTCCATCACCTTGTGGACGTTCTCGAATCGCAGGATGCGCACCGGCGCACCGGTCCTTTGCTAGTACAGGTCGGTGCCGGGAGCCAGGTACATGCGCACCGTGTCCTCGTTGACCGGCGGCGGCGGCGCCACGAACGGCGACGGGTACGCGGCCAGCTCCTTGCGCCATTTGATCTCCCGCAGCATGCGGCCCATGATCTCGCGGCGGCGCATCTCGACCACGTCCGTGATGAGTCCGAGATCGCGGCGGGCCATGGCCAGGAGCCTGATGCCCGTGCCCACGCTGCGATGGCTCACGGACTCGAACACGATCTCGCCCTTGGCCCACACGGACTCGTTCGCCTCGGGCACCGGGATCTCCACCTGGATGATGCGCGGTCCCTTGGGCCCGGCGGCGAGCGGCTTCACGGTGTAGAGCCCGGTCACGCTCAGGTTCACGGCGCTCGCGGCGAACGGCTCCTCGGAGACGATTTCCGTGATGAGACGGCTCTCGGGAACCCGCAGGGCGACTCGGCGATCATGGGACATGTCAGGCCTCCTTTGTGTCCTACCTTTGAACACAAGGTAATCCATTCCCCGACATCGGTCAAATTTCCGGCAGCGTTTTGGCGCCGGCAATGCAGTGGACCCCTTGTCCAGACAAAAGCCGCATCGCTTGAAGACGGGTTCTTCGCAGTGTGACGGTTCCGTTGCGCTATTGCCTATGAAGTCTCTCGTGATTACGCTGAAAGGGTAATTATTTAACCTACAAGGACAGCCGTCGAAGAGGAGGATCGATCGCATGGGGTTTCTGACCGTCCTCGTGATGCTCGCACCGGCCGCGACAATACCGCAGGGCGAAACGTCCGCCGTCGTCGACGCGGGCGTGACCGCGGAAGAAGCCGAGACCGGGCAGGTCAAGCCCGAGGACTTGAAAAAGATGCGCCGTGAGATTGAAGCCGCCAACAAAGAACTGGGAAAGCTCCGGCAAGAGGTCGAGGAGGTGCGATCCGAGCTGAAGGAAAAGGACAATGAGGATCTGACCGGCGAGGCCCAGTTCGAGCCCTCGCTCGATATTTCGGGGTTTTTCGATCTGACCTTCTACAAGAACTTCATCCCTGAAAATCACATCGTGAAACACTTCTTCCCGGACGTGTCCACGTTCGCCATGCAGAACCTGAACCTCTATTTCTACAGCCGCATGACCGAATCGCTCAGCGCCTTCATCGAGCTCAAGTTCACGTTCCTGCCGAACGGCAGCGAAACGGGGATCCGGGATTTCGACGTAACAAAGCACGGCCTCACCCTCAAGCGCACGGATTCCACCGCAACAGACCCGCTGACCCTGGAGGAATACGATCTCGGCGGCGTGATCATCGAGCGGGCCCAGCTCGAGTGGCGGCCTTCCAATTACTTCGGCATCATCGCGGGCCGCTTTCTCACGCCGTTCGGCATCTGGAACACGGACCACGGCCCCACGGTGATCATTCCCATCCGATATCCCAACTTCCAGATCTACCACGACATGCCGCTGGCGCAGACCGGGCTCGAGGCCTTTGGTCGGATGTTTCCCGCCGCCAACACGTATTTCGACTGGGCGGTCACCGTGTCCAACGGCCGCGGCCCGGTCGAAGCGACCGTGGATCTCGACGAGAACAAGGCCGTGGGCCTGCGGCTGAAGCTGTCCTACGAAAGCCCGGACAAGACCTTTTCCCTGGGAGGCTACGGATACACGGGCGACTACACGGATACGGTCAAGTCGGTGACGCTCGGGGGGTCCCAGACAGGGACGTCGGCCTACGATGAGGACATCTACGAAAAATATACCGAATACGTGGGATCGTTGGATCTTCTCATCGAGCTCTTCGGCGTCCGCTTCCAGGCCGAGTATTTGCGCAGGCTCGTCAAGTACTCGACCCGACCGTTGTGGTACTTCTCGGATGAGACGATCGGCAATCCGGGCGACTGGGTGTCGAACAGCGCCTATGGCCTCCTCGCCTACGAGCTGCCTCTCCAGGATCTGATCGGCACGTTCAAGATCAGCCCCTACGTGATGGCGGACTATTACGGCGAGGTGGATTTCAGCAATCTGGATGCGGTCGTCGCGATCTTCGGGCTCAACCTGAAACCGGTCCCGAACGTGGTCATCAAGGTCGAAGGCACGTGGGCCAAGCACCCGGACGTGAAGCTTTACGAGAACACGCTGTGGGGCGTGGGAGCGCAGTTGGCGACGTCGTTCTGAAACGGACAAAGGAGGGCTCGTCGTCGAGCTCGAGGCAGGCAGAATGAAACGCGATGGGAAAACGATCCGGCTTGCAGCGTGGCTCGCGGCCGCGTCGATCGTGTTTGGCGCCGCGGAGAATCACGCGGCCGACAACCCTCGCGACATTCTCATCATCGTCAACCTGGGCGCGTCCGTCGGGGACGTCACCATCGACCAGGTGCGCGACATCTTTCTCAAGAAACGCACTGATTGGGGATCGGGCCTGTCGGCGGTCCCGGTCCACGCGCGCAAGGGCTCGCCGCTCCGCAGGGATTTTCTTGAGCACGTGTTGAAAATAAGCCAGGATCAGGAGGACGAATACTGGGCCAAAATGACAATCCGCTTCGGCTTCCCCGGCCCCCCGGAGTTCGCCAACACGCTCAAGGCCGTGTTCCGGCTCAGGGGCGCGGTGAGCTACGTCTATCGCGGAGAGTACAAGGAAGGCGTGGCCAAGGTCCTGTTCGTCGTACCGGTTGATTAGGAGGACGTTCGGATGAGAACCCGTATCGGAGCTTCGGCCGTCACGACGGCGCTCTTGCTGCTCATCGGATGCACTCCGAGCGACAGCGAGCGCTGTCAGTCCGGGTACCTGTTCCATCCGGAGAACGGCTCCTGCCAGCCGATCGAGGACGGCGGAACCGATTCGGAGACCTCCAATCTGGACGCGGGCAATCCCGACGCGGGCAATCCCGACGGCGGCGACACCGGAGACCTGCCGACCGGCTTGGGCGAATCCTGTACCGACAACGAACAATGCGCGGATTACGAGGCCGACTACTGCGCAATCAATCCGCTGACCCAGGAAGGGTTTTGCACGGTTGAGAACTGCACGGTCTCCCCCGACGACTGCCCCCAGGGCTACAGGTGTTGCGATTCTCCCGAGTCGTACGGACAACCCAACCTCTGCATCCTTCCGGCCGACTACGACACCCTGCACGGGGCGGGGTTGTGCGCCTGATCGCGGTTTCCGGGCACAAGGATTCTGGGAAGGTAATGAGCCAGGACATCGTGACCCACCTTGAGGGAGGGCAAGTGTGGGCCGAGGGTTTGAGGCAGGGGTCCGACTTTGTCGAGGAGGAGCGGGGGGAAGAGGAAGACGTCGCGCTTGAGTGTGG